>JANYFU010000035.1 GCA_025359665.1 Caulobacteraceae bacterium | reverse complement strand
CGATGCAACGCCATCCACCCGGCCCATTTTCCCAGGTCGAACAGGCGATCGCCTCCTCGAACATCGGCAGGCTCATGCACAGTTCGCCGTCGGCCTGGAGCGCGAACGAGCCGCCGTCGAACACCAGTTCATCCTGGCCGCCGACCTGGTTGACATAGACCAGCGGCAGGCCCGTCTCGGCGACCCGGGCGCGAGAGACGTCCAGGCGTTCGTCATCGGAGGTGCGGCGGAACGGCGAACCGTTAGGCACCAGCAGCAGTTCGGCGCCACCCTCTCGTAGCCTGCGGCAAGGCTCCGGTCCCCAGATGTCCTCGCAGATCGGAACACCGATTCGCGTTCCAGCGATCTCGAACAGGCCGGGCGCCTCGCCGGCGATGAATATCCGCTTTTCGTCGAACACGCCGTAGTTGGGCAGGTCGACCTTGAACGATACACCCCGCACCTCGCCGTTCTGAATCAGGGCGACAGCGTTATGAGGGCGTCCGCCCGGCCCAGGCCAGAGCGTAGTGACCAGAGCGGCGCATTCGCCGGCCGTGTCCCTGGCAAGCTGGACCAGCGCCTCCTGGCAGGCGCGTACGGCGGCGGGTTTCAGCGCCAGATCTTCCGGCGGATAGCCGATCAGGAACAGTTCCGGAAACAGGGCGATATCGGCGCCCAGGGCCGTGGCCTCGGCGATCCGCCGCCGCGCCAGGGCGGCGTTGCCGGTAATATCCCCGACCGTGGGGTTGACCTGGATCGAGGCGATGACGAGGCGGCTGAGCATAACAGACTTCTAGAGCGGTTCCGGCGTTGTTGTGAACCCATGCAAGCCAATCGACAGTCTCTCCCCTCCCCCCTATCCTGCCCATCGGGCGGGCGGTCAATCCGGCGCACCAGGGCGGGAACTGGGGGGCAGGGTAGTGAACAACGAAAGCCCGAGGGGCGCCGGCCGACGACGGTGGCTTTTAAGCGTCTGGCTGACCTTCGCCCTGTTGACCCTGGCCCTCGCCTATTGGGGTTGGTACCTGCAATCGGACACGTTCGAGGTCACCGGCGCCCGGAAGGTCGAGAATGCGCTGTTCATGACCCTAAGGGTCTTCGGGCTGAGCGATGTCTACACGATCCCGGCCAATACAGGCGGCCGATGGCAACTGATCCTCGCCCGTTGGTTGGGAGCGGGTGTGTTCCTGAGCGGCCTGGCGACCGCGGGCCTGTCGCTGTTCCGCGCCCAGATCGCCGCCTTGGCCGTCGCCTGGCGAAGCGGGCACATCCTGGTGATCGGCGACCATGAGATCGCCTTCGCCCTGACCCGTCACGCGGCGGATCGCGGCCTTCCCACGGTTCATGTGACGACCTCCGTCGTTGATGCGCGCCGCGAGGGCGCTCTGATCAGCCTCCCCCGAGCGCCTGGCGACGATGGGCTCGATGCGGGTGGGGCCGGTCGGGCCGCCCGGGTGATCATCGCCGAAACCGACATCGGCCAATCGGTCGAGGACGCCCTGAAGGCCGCCGAACGAATGAAGGCCGCCACCGGCGGAGCCTCGACGGTGGCCGTGCACCTGGACGATCCGGCCGTCGCAGAACGCATCCACCACGCCGAGGGTGGGATCGATCTGTTCGCCTTTTCAGAAGCCCATGCGGCGGCGCGCTCGGTGATGGTGCGTCATCCGCCGTTCCTTCTCGCGGATCGGCTCGGCGCCCCGGCGATCCACATCCTGATCATCGGTTTCAACGACCTGGGTCAGGAGCTGGCGCGCGACCTGGTGCTCAACAGCCTGGGCATGAACCTCGGCCGGCCCTGGATCACGGTCATTGACCCCAGCGCCGCAACCGTAAGGCGCGATTTCCTGCACCGGCATCCGGAATTCCCCCACCTCTGCACTCTCGAAGTGTTCGCGCATCTGGAAGAGGCCAGGTTCGACACCGCACCGCGGAGCCGGGACGATCCGACGATCTGTGCGGCCTATGTCTGCCTGCGCGATTCGGCCGCGGCCCTGGCCGCCGCGATCGGTCTGCGCGAAAGCGCCATTCGGCACGACAGGATCGAGGGTCCGATATTCGTGCGCCTGCGCTCGGGAGGCCTGATGCGCGCGACTGGCGGGATCGCCGGACTTCAGCCGCTGACGCTTTACGGCTTTGGCGATCTGACGGCCTCCGCGGTGGCGTCCCGGGCGCTCTCGCCAGATCCCGACGCCACGGCCAAAGCGGTGCACGAGGGCTATTCGCGGGCTGGCGGCGGCAGCGCCGGTCCCTGGAAAGACCTGCCCGAGGAAATGCGGGTCAGCAATCGCCGCGTGGTCAGCCACATACCGGCCAAGCTGGCCAGCCTGGGCTTCGACCTGGAGCCCTGGCTGGCGACGCCGGACGCCGACCGCCCCTGGCCCCCGCCCCTGGCGCCCGGCGCGGTGCTGTTCCGCGACGATGCCGAGCGGACCCGAATGGCGGCGCTCGAACACGAGCGCTGGATGGCCGACCGGCGCCTCAACGGCTGGCGCCAGGGCCACGGACGCGACAATGCGCGAAAACTGCACACCAATTTCGTCGCGTTCGACGAACTTTCGGAAACCATCAAATCCTACGACTATCAGGTCGTGGATTGGCTGGACTCATTCCTGCCTAGACGGCCCGGCGGATTGCAGCGGGGAGAAGGTCGGGACGAATAGGGTCCGTCTGGCGAGCCCCCCTTAATCGTCCCGGTGCACCCGTTCCCGCCGTTCGTGCCGCTCCTGGGCCTCGAGGCCCAGGGTTGCGATGGGGCGGGCCATCAGCCGGGCGAGGCTGATCGGCTCACCGGTTTCCTCGCAATAGCCGTAGTCGCGCTCATCTATTCGACGCAGCGCCGCGTCGATCTTGGAGATCAGTTTGCGTTGACGATCGCGGGTGCGGAGTTCAAGCGCCCGATCAGTTTCGGATGAGGCTCGATCAGCCAGATCGGGATGGTTTTCGGTTTCCGTCTGCAAATGACCCACAGTCTCGCGGGTTTCACGGAGAATGTCACTCTTCAATTCGAGCAATTTGTTCTTGAAAAATACAAGCTGCCGCTCGTTCATGAACGGTTCGTTGTCCGACGGAACGTAGTCGGCTTCCTGTAAATCCGTGGAAGTCTCCTGCATCGACGCCTCACACCCCATGCCCACGAGGACCCAGCCGGTCGCGAGAGCCGCGCTTATAACAAAGCTGACGGCGGGGCAATCCGCCAATATGGCGCCAGCCCATTTGGGCTCCATGTCGGAACATTTTGCGAGCCTTCGCCCGGGATGCTAGCTGGCTCGGCGCCAGTGCGGCGAGGGCCAGTGGGGCGCGGGAACGATGAACATGAAGCTTTGGGCGCGGGCTCTTTTGGCAAGCGTGGCCGTGACGGCGACGAACGGCGGAATCGCGACGGCGGGCGATTCGCCGATGCTGGGGTTCTCCACGGCCTCGGCGGGGGCCGAACGGGGATTGGAGAGCCGCTTCGACGCCAACCTGTCGGCCGGGGCGATTCGCGACCGCCTGAAGCTGATGTCGGCCGAGCCGAATCAGGTGGGCTCGCCACACGACAAGGCCAACGCCGACTACACGCTGGCGCAGTTCAAGGCCTGGGGCTGGGACGCCCACATCGAGGTATTCAGCGTGCTCTATCCGACGCCCAAGGCCGAGCTGCTCGAACTGGTCGGGGCCAACGGGTTCAAGGCCACCCTGACCGAACCCGCGATTCCGGGAGATGACAGTTCGGCCCACCAGACCGGCGGTCTGCCGGCGTATGTGGCCTATGGCGGCGACGGCGATGTCACCGCGCCGCTGATCTATGTGAACTACGGCATGCCGGCCGACTATGAGGCGCTGCGGCGACTGGGCCTGGACGTGAAGGGCAAGATCGTCATCGCCCGTTACGGCGCCGGCTGGCGCGGTCTGAAACCCAAGCTGGCCCAGGAACATGGCGCCGCCGGTTGCATCATCTATTCCGACCCGGCCGATGACGGTTACGGGGCGGGCGACGCCTATCCAGCCGGCGCCTACCGTCCCGAGCGCGGCCTGCAGCGCGGATCGGTGCAGGATCTGCCGGTCGAGCCCGGCGATCCCCTGACCCCCGGCTACGGCGCCGTTGAGGGCGCGCCGCGTATTGCGATCAGCGAGGCCAAGACGATCCTACGCATTCCGACGCTGCCGATTTCCTGGGGGGACGCCCAGCACTTCCTGGCGGCCCTGGGCGGGCCGGTGGCGCCCAGGGGTTGGCGGGGGGCGCTGCCGATGACCTATCACGTCGGCGGCGGCGAAGGGCCGGCGGTCCACATCGTGGTGCGGTCGAACTGGGACCAGAAACCGCTCTATGATGTGATCGCGGTGATGAAGGGCGATCGCGAACCCGACAAGTGGGTCATTCGCGGCAACCACCGCGACGGCTGGGTATTCGGAGCCGAGGACCCTCTATCGGGTCAGACCGCCCTGATGGAGGAAGCCAAGTCTCTCGGCGCCCTGGCCAAGACCGGCTGGCGGCCGGCGCGAACCCTGGTCTACGCCAGTTGGGATGGCGAGGAGCCGGGCCTGCTGGGCTCGACCGAATGGGCCGAGACCCACGCCGCCGAAATCCAGTCCAAGGCCGTGGTCTATATCAACACCGACGGCAACAACCG
>JANYFU010000631.1 GCA_025359665.1 Caulobacteraceae bacterium | reverse complement strand
TGTCTATCTGACCTATCCGTTCGTGCTGTCGTGGTCGTTCATTGAGGCGATGGCGGCGGGCTGTGCGATCATCGGTTCGGCGACGCCGCCGGTGCTGGAGGTGTTGAAGGACGGCGAAAACGGACTGGCGGTGGATTTCTTTTCAGTGGAGGGAATCGCCGACCTCGTCGACCACATCCTCGACGACCCTGGCCGTCGCGAGGACCTTCGGCTGGCGGCGCGCAAGACCGCGGTGCGGGACTTCGATCTGAAGACAACGACGCTGCCACGTTGGAACGCATTGCTCGAAGACCTTATCGCCGGCCGCCGTCCGGCCGGTAATGGTGATTGAGCCCTAGACGCGCTTAACGAAAAAGGCCCGAGGCGCTCACCGCCCCGGGCCTTCACTCGGATATGGTTGATGGCCGACGCGTCAGGCGGCGACCAGAGCCCGCTCGCTGATCGCTCCGGCGCGGTCTTCGAGACGCCGGCGAATCGAGGCCGGCAGTTGACGGGCCGAAGTGACGCGTGGGTAGACCATTTCCGTCATCTCGCGGCCTTCAGGGAACAGGGTTTCGTGCTCGTTCCAGTTGTCGAAGGACATCCGCGAGGCGTTGTCGATAAAGGTTTCGGTGGCCACGCCCTCGGCCAGGATCAGCGAGTGATCGTCAAGTTCGACGTGGTAGTAGACGAAGCTGGCCGGCAGGGCCGTTTCCCGAACGATCGACACACCGTTGATCAACGCTCCGGCCTGAACCAGCACGCCATCGACGAGAATCGCGTGGCAAGCGGAGACTAGCAGGTCGCGCTCCGGAAGAGTGTCGCCAAGGGCGCCGGCCTTGATCCGGATCGGATAAGCGCGAAGCGGGTCGGCAAACGCGCGCGAAACCGTCTGATAACCTACCCACAGCACTGGAACCTGTCGCCCATCATCGGTCAGAACAAGCTCGCCAGCCTTCAGGGTTTCGACTAGGGCGGCGTCGGTGGACGAGACGGCGATGCGGGTGCCTTCCAGATAGCAGGTAAGTGTGCCCGTCACGATGTGATCGCTTGCCGTGGCGTCGGTGCCGAACAGCAGTTTCGCGCCGGTGATGGTTGGTGGCGCGCCGGTGAAGGTGATCGAGAACGTCACTGAGTTCTCGATGTTTGGCGCGTGAGTGGAGAACGAATTTGCCGTCTTGGTGGCGAGCGAATTGGTGTCCGCGATGAGATCAAGGGGCTGGCCACCCGGGGCCTCGGGACCGACCGCCGCGAGAAAGACTGAATGCCCACTCATCTTGGCGTCCCAGCCCGCGAGGGTGCCTCCGGTTTGTGTTGTGACATTCGTGATGCTGCTGGCGCCGGACTTGCCGATATCAGCCGTCGTCACACTGCCCACGACCGTTGCCGCGCTGGACACCAAAGTCGGCGCCGTGGCGCCGCTGTCAAATTGGAGCTCGACATAGCCGATGCTCTGGCCGTCGGTGCTCTGAAGCGGCGTCGTATTGGTGATGGTGACCAACAGGGTGTTGCCACTGACCACAACGCTGACCTTGCCATCCTCCGCATAGGTTGTGCCGGCATCGACAAAAGAACCCGCCGCCGAGAATGAGTAGGAGCTAGGAGGGGTCAATATAAAAGTCTTTCCGTCAGCCGTCGCGCCGTTCGACGATACGGTGGAGAGAAGCTGAGTTTGGCTCAAGGCGGTGGCCATGGTGGAATGAGAGGCATCTACGTGACTGGCGGAGGCGTGAGCGCGCGCGGCGGCATCGCCCGTGATTCCACCGGCTTCAACGCCCAGCAGCGTTTGCTTCGCGGCTAAACCAAGAACACTATCGATCTTTTCTGACATCTTCATCCCCTGTTTCGCGTGGCCGCGCCCCACCATTGGCGCGAACGGCCGTGAAAAACACCCCCAACGCCCAAACGTGACCGTCCGTAACAATTGAGCCCGTAATCCTTAACACTTATAAAAGACTTACAAGGCTAGTCAAGGACGAAAGTGAGAATAAAACATCAAACGGAACTGTTTGGGGTGGACTACCCCAAGCATAGCGGTTACGGCGACCAAACGTCTGATTAAGAGCCTCAGTGTTGTGAACTTACGTTACGCGGTATCTCCTCGCACCCGGGCAGGGTCGGACAATCGGTTGAGAAGCTGAGGTTCATCAGACCTAAAAACTTGATTTGTCGCGAATTTTAATCAAATTCGGAGATGCTGCTGCGTCACGCCGCTGAATGGCCATGCAGAAATTCAGGGGTGATTATACTTCTAAGCGATAGTCGATCCAATACCAGCCGTTGTTTGAGCCAGGCGACCCGGTCACCTCCCTGACCAACCAGGGTTTCCGCCCAGGCGCGGCTGAGCAGGCCGGGTCCGGTGGCCAGCCACGGAATGTCGTTGTCGCCACGGTTGATTGCCTCCACGGCTAGGCCCAAAGCCCGGCCGATAACCGCCTCATCCGGTGCGCAGGCCACCAGGGTTCGCGAAAGGGCGGCGAACTCATCCTGCATACATACAAGTCTTGCTCGTTGGGGGTGGGCCCCATCCAGCGGCGTCAGGCAGAGTCCGTGGGCGTCGATGAAATAACCTCCGCGCGCCTTCAGCGTCGCGAGGCGAAGCAGATCCTCGAACTGTCCATCGGCGAGGGCTCGGCGACCCGCCACCGCCACGTCCCGGGAGTGGTTGGCGTCGAGATAGGCCTGGCCGGTCAGGCGATTGAAAACGGTTTGTTCCCAGCCGGGATGAAGGTCGCGAGCGGCCTCGATACCTCGCGAGATGCCTGGAGGCGGGACCCGGTCGGGCCAGAAGGTCATGATCACGCGAGGGATCAGGGCGGGTTCATCCGACGTGGGCTGCCCGTCATCGGCGTCGAGGGCGCCGGCTATCCTCAGGCGCAGCAGCAGATGCAGCGCGGCCGGTGTGGATGCTGGATATTTCGAGACCACCTCGATCATCTCTTCGATAGGCGTCGATGGAGCGGCTGTGCGTCGCAGACAGGCCAGCGCCTCGACATCCGATTTCAGTTCGTTCAGCAGCTGGCCGACAAGGTTCTGGGACAGGCGGACCGATTGGCCCTGGAGCCTGCGATCGGTGGCGGCCCGCTTGAGGAACTGGCTCAGGTGCTCTGTCGTCCGCTCAGGCTCGATGGTCAGCAGGAAGAGACGGGCCAGGTGGCGGTGAGCCTCGGGGTTGGCCGGGTTCGCTTCCAGCGCCGCCCGGAATGACTCGATGGCGTCCAGCGGTCGCCATTCGAGGCTGGCAAGCCTTGCCCGCAGTTCGCTTAGGCGCCCGATATCGAACGCCCGGTCGGGCGTTGTCGGCCAGGCCAGAAGCGATCGGGCGCTTGCTGGATCGCCCACGGCAAGGCGAGTCGCCACGGCGGCCAACCTGACCTGCATGTCGCCAAGAGCGGGTTGGGCGTCGGCCACGGCCTCCTCAGCGAAGGCTGGATCACGGTAGGCCTCGGCTATCTCAAGCCGCATAAGGTGCGGGCGAGTCGTGCCGCCGCCGACTGCGGGGATCGTCCGAGCCAGGATGATCGCCTCATGCTCGCGATCGGCCGCGATCAGAGCCCTGCACTTTTCGATGCGGGCTTCCAGGCGGTCGGGATATCTTTCCATGAGCGCGTCGCAGAGCCGCAGACTATCCTCCGCATCTCCCTTGATCCTGGCGAGTTCGGCCAGTTGCAGGCAGGCGGCCAGGTGTTCCGCATCCAGGTCAAGCACTCGTCGCAGTGCGGCGATGGCCTCGCGAAGCTCTCCCAGCGCCCGATGTTCCGCCGCCGCTTCCGGCAGGGCCCAAAGCGGATCGATCGCCGCCGCGGCGAGAAAGGCTTCGAGCGCCTGTCGCCGTTCATCGAGCGCTCGGTGGGCGAAGCCCAGGTCCATCAGGGCCCAGCGATCGAATGGATCGCGCCGCAGCGCCTCATTCAGATAGCCGATCGCCGGTCGGGGCCGGTCGCGCGCCCGTGCCACCTGGGCGAGGCCGCGGTAGGGGGTGGGACTGGCGAGATCGACAACCAGCGCCGCGCGGAACGCCGCTTCCGCGTCGTCGGTTCGCCCGAGGCGCAGGAGGGCGAAGCCCCGCTCGCACATAACCCCGAGATCGGCCGGATCGCGGCGGCCGAGCAGTGTGTAGAAGTACAACGACGCCGCGTGGCGTTCCATCGCGAGATGCGTCTCGGCGAGGCCGCGGAGGGCGCCGGGCGAATCCGGATCGAGCGCCAGGACGTCGAAATAGACCGCCGCCGCCTCGTCGAGGCGCGCCAGATCACGTAGGCAGGTGGCAATCTCGAACAGGGTGGGGACGTGCCCAGTTTCGACCGCCGCCGCGCGCTGGAAATAGCCAAGCGC
>JANYFU010000562.1 GCA_025359665.1 Caulobacteraceae bacterium | reverse complement strand
GATGGATGCGGAGGGCGCGATCGCTCCAGAGGTCGATCGGCTGTGGCTGCCATTCCTGATCATGTATCTGGAGCTGGGCACCATGCTGCTCGATCCGTACATCAAGAAGACGATCGGCAAGTCAGGTTTCGATGGGGAGCTCTGGCGGCGGCGCCACCGCGCCTACATCGACCTCATAACCCGCGGCGTTGCGCCACGTCGCCCGCGATAGCGCCGCGGCGGCCCGCAGGCTCAGCTTGTCGATCTTGGAATTGGGCAGTTTGGGCAATTCGCCGCGGATCTCGAACGTCTTCGGCGCCTTGTAGTTGGCGATCCGGTCCTTGAGGTAGTCACGCAACGCCTCCGCCGTCACGACCATGCCCGGCCTGGGCTCGACGAACGCAAATCCGACATCCTGGAACGTCGGGTGATCAACCGGAACGACGGCGGCGAGATTGCCGTCGGGCCGGCGCCGCCCCAGATCGCCGGTGCGCAGCAATCCGTCGGCGGTGAAGGCCTCGGCCGTCGCTTCGGGATTGCCGAAATATCCGGACATCACGTAGGGCGCCCGGATCTCACGATCTTCGAACGGCGAGACCGCCAGCAGCACGCGGGGCCCGCTGGCGCCCAGCAGATGCTCGAAGTCGCGCCGCTAGTACCTGGGATTGACCCGGACCCAGATGGCGCAGATCGACGTCGCGGCGTGCAGGCCGACCCAGAAGTCGAGCGACGGCGGCGTGATCATCGCGACCCGATCGCCGCGCGTGACGCCCAGGGCCAGAAGTCGGCTCCATCGAGCGACCCCTCTTGCATCGAGCCCCGAGGCTGGACAGGCAATTGCCGCGCACTATACAAATGTTCAGCGCGCCGGTCGCGGTTTTTTGACAGCGAAATCCACCCGCCCTTCGGAGACCGGACAATGCCGTTTCCCGCCGACAGACTTGGCATTCGATTAGACTCGATGGCGTGGGACATCACGCCGCGCGCCATCCTCGCCTACGCCGCCGGGATCGGCGCGTCGGAGGCCGCGTTCCTCGATGACGCCCAGGACGGCGGCCTGCGCGGCCTGCCGTTCCAATGCGTGTCGCTCGAATGGCCGGTGCTGGTCTCAATGCGCGGGGCCATCGGCGATCTGCTGTCGCCGGAAGAGGCCCGGCGCGGCGTTCACGCCGTACAGGATTCGACCTTTCATCGTCCCATCCGGGCCGGCGACCGGCTGGTCACCGACGGCCAGCTGGTCTCGGCCAAGCCGATCCGCGCCGGCGTGCTGACCGTCTGCCGGCTGTCGACCCGCGACCGCGACAGCGGTGAGCCCGTGACCACGACCTGGACAAGCTCGATCTATCGCGATGTCGCGCTGGCCGGCGAACCCGCGTCGATCGCCGAACCCGAGCCGATCGACCCGGCATACTCCCAGCCTCCCGGACCTGGCGCCGAAGCGGTGATCATCCCGATTCCGAAGCAGATGCCGCACGTCTATTCGGAATGCGCCGATATCTGGAACCCGATCCACACCGAACGCCAGGTGGCCTTGGCCGCCGGCCTTCCGGACATCATTCTGCACGGCACGGCGACGTGGGCGCTGGCCGGACTGACCGTGTTGCGACGCCACGGGCGAAACGATGTCGGGACGCTGAAGCGCATGACCGGTCGCTTCTCCGGAATGGTCATGCCGGGAGACGACATCACCGTCAGGCACGAACGCGACGCTTCGGGCGTCGTGCGCTTCGAGGTCCGCACGTCCAGCGGAGCGCCGGCGATCAGCCAGGGCGTGGCATGGTTGTGAGTGGGGTCGGAGCGGACACGATGACCACGAAACTCGAAGCTGACTATCTGGTGGTCGGCGCCGGCGCCATGGGCATGGCCTTCACCGACGTCCTGGTCGCCGAGACGGACGCAACCGTCATCATGGTCGATCGCCACCACCAACCGGGCGGGCACTGGACCACGGCCTATCCCTATGTGCGACTGCACCAGCCTTCGAAGTTCTATGGCGTGAATTCGCGTCCATTGGGGTCGGACACCATCGATCACGCCGGGTGGAACGAGGGGCTCTATGAACTGGCCACCTGCGGCGAGGTCTGCGCCTATTTCGATCAGGTGATGCAGCAGCATCTACTGCCGAGCGGCCGGGTGTCCTACTATCCGATGAGCGAATACCAGGGCGACGGACGCTTCCGGTCGCAGGTGTCGGGCGCCGAATTTCAGGTCACCGCGCGCCGACGCATCGTCGACGCCACCTACATGCGGGTCACGGTCCCGTCCATGCGACCACCGCCCTACGGCGTCGCGGCCGGCGCGCAGTGCGTCGCCCCGAATGAATTGCCGCGCCTTCGCGCGCGCCACGAGCGGTATGTCGTCGTCGGCGCCGGAAAGACGGGCATGGACGCGTGCCTGTGGCTGCTGGGCCAAGGTGTCCGCCAGGCAGACATTTCCTGGATCATGCCGCGCGACTCGTGGATCCTTGATCGCGCGCGCATCCAGCCGGGGAGCAGGTTCGCACGCGCGATCGGCGACGGCCTTAGCGGTCAGGCCCAGGCTATCGACCGAGCCACGTCCATTGACGACCTGTTTGACGCGCTCGAGACCTGCGGCCAGCTGCTGCGCATCGATCCCGACGTTTGGCCCCGCATGTACCGCTGCGCCACCGTGTCCCGGAAGGAGCTCGCCGCGCTGAGGACTATCAAGGACATCGTACGGCTGGGCCGGGTCCAGCGGATCGACGCGCACGAAATCGTCCTCGATGACGGCCGGATCCCGACCACCGCTGGGACGCTGCATATCGACTGCACCGCCGACGGGCTCGCGCGAAAGCCCGCCACGCCGGTGTTCGCGGGCGAGCGGATGAACCTGCAATCGGTGCGGACCTGCCAACAGGTTTTCAGCGCCGCCTTCATCGGCCACGTCGAAGCCGCCTACTGTGACGACGAGACCAAGAACCGGCTCTGCTCACCCGTGCCTCACCCCGATTCCGACCTCGACTGGCTGCGCGACGTCATCGCGGACGGGCAAAACGCGCTGCGCTGGAGCGAGGACGAAAGCCTGCGGGCCTGGCTGAGAGGTTCGCGGCTTGATGTCCTGCAGCATCTGGGCCGCTCATCTCCGGCCGCAACCCGCGAGAGCGCGGAAAGCCTGCGGCAGTTGCGCGCCGGCCTGGCCGCCCAACAGGAGAAGCTCTCGATCCTGCTGGGGGCGGCAGGTTCAGCCTCACCCGCTTCGTCGTCCAGAACCGAAGAAACAGCACCGTGAGCCACACAGGCATATTCATCGAGGCGGAGGACTTCGCGGACTAAGCGGCTGACATCAAGCAGTCGCGGCTGGGACCTGACGCCCAACGTGCTCGGCCAGAAAGCTGGCGAAGGGCACGATGTTCTTGCCCACGCTCGCCGCTTCGAGGGCTGCCATATAACCGTCGCGGGCCTGGACGGGAATAACAGTCCAGGGGTAGCCGCCCGCCGCCAGATCTGGCCGATCGCCGGATACCTGCCGCCCCATGTAGCCTCGAACTCGGTGAGCCGGTCGCCGGCGGCCTCGGCGTCGTGAGCCCGGTAGATGGCCTTCAGATCGGGCAGGATCGCCTTGCGATCTTTC
>JANYFU010000547.1 GCA_025359665.1 Caulobacteraceae bacterium | reverse complement strand
CCACGATCACCCAAGATCGCAATTCGTCGAGATCCAGGTGGCGTCTAAGTGGGAGAGGGATTTCGAGAGCCGCGTCGCCGCCACGGGGCTCGGCGTGGGTGATCGGCGCAACAGCGCCTAGAGCACGATGCGTTTTGACGGAAACGTCAAAACGTTGGATCGTGCTCTAGAACTAAAGTTTAGAGCCTAATTCACCCTTCACATCTGTTCCGTGTGAAGGGATCAGGCTCTAGCAGCGCTCCGTCCGCGGTTCGGCGCGTCGCGACGACAATCGCACAAGGACGCAGGTAGCGCACGCTATCGACGCCACGATCACGCTCCAGTCGCCAGAGATAGTTGAAATGCACGACAAGGCCGACCTCTGGCACGGGAAGGGCCACACCCCCCTACTGGTCGAGCAGGCCGTCGAGATGATCGTGCCGGGGATCGACGCGAGATTCCGCCAGGGCTTGCAGGGTCTCGGCGGAGAGTTCGTGCGCCCAAAGCGCGCGGGTCGCCAAACTTTTCAAACGCATATATTCGTCGAAGTCGGTCTTGGAGATCAGCACCTCCGTTACGCGCCCGTGATGGGTCACCGCGACGGGCGCCCGATGAGCCGCCTCGCGATAACGTGCGAAACGTTTGGTGAATTCCGTCGCCGGCGCTTCGATCATTCGCGTCTCCAATTCGATCCTAGTACACGGAAAATCCGGAATTTCCAAGGCAATCCACGGCGCCGATCAACGCCTCACGACACCGCCGCCATGACGCGCTCAAGAACGGTCTCCCAAGGCCTTGCGATCACGAGGGGGTGTCCGGCGCCGTTCCGCCTCCCGCGCGAGCCACTGGCCCTTCAGCCAGCTCACGCGCGCGCGCTTGGTCTGGGCACCACGCTCGGGTTCGCGCGCAAGATAGTTGGCGGCCAGTTGCGCCTCGTCGGGTTCGTGCAGGAAGACGGCGCGAACGCGACCTTCGTTGGCCTGGCCCGCGAAGGACGTTCGACTGGCCAGCGACGGGTGAATGAAGTCGCCTTCCAGGACCATGGGGGTGTTGGTTTCCAGATGATTGGCGATCACCGCTTCCAACCCCGGCGCCATCGTTTCGCCGACCTCAAGTCCCTGCTCCATGATCTCCAAGGCTGAAAGCCGATCTGGGTCTGAGTGCGTTCGCCAGAAGTGGAGCACCGGCTGCTGTTCCGGCGTGGTCATCCGTTCGAGCAGGACCTGGAAGTCGTCCACCTCGGTAATGCCGACTCCGAACCGCCGGGCGAGCCGATAGCTCACCGAGGTTTTGCCAACTCCGGAAGGCCCCCCAAGCAGCAGGACCTGCCATTGACGCGCGGCGAGTGCTTGCACCTATCCCCCTCCGCCTGACGCGACATTGTCGAGCGCGGCCGCGATCATGAAAACGACTTGACCACCTTCAGCTTCAGAAACTGGCGCAGCCGGATCTCATGCACGTCGGTGAAGGCGACTCCGCTCGAACCCCGCGCGTCGGCGAACAGTTGACGGCTGCGCTCAAGACCCTGACCCGCCGCATTTGAGAATTCGACCCGGAATGACAGGTCCGGACGAGGCTGATATTCCGCGAACAACTGCACGAACAGGCTGAGCTTGTTGGTGTCCACCTCGTTGAATCGGTAGAAGGTCTCGATGAAGGGTCCGGAAATATCCGCGCCCCAACTGGCTTTCCAGCGTGGCAGACCCTGGGTGAAATGGAGGTTCCAATCACTCTGATGCAGCCCGGACGCGCCCCGGACTTGGCCGGTCGTCGGGTCCGTCACGCTGGAATGGCGCAACGTCGCGTCGCCGGTGACCTGACCGCGCGGTATACCCAGCCGATCGGTCGGCAGGGTAAGGGCGATGGCCAGTTCGTCCTTGCTCCCCGATCCGATATCGCCTGGCGCGTCATAGGTTCCCGATGAGCTGAGAACGCCTATGCGATCCACGACCGTGTCCAGCCAGAAGTGCCGGTAGGTGACGGTGATATCGGCGGAGCGCCAGAATTTGCGCTCCCACGCCGCCTCGGCCACCCAGTCACTGTCTGGATTCAGGGTCGGGTTGCCGGCCTGGACCGTGCCGGTGTTGAGCCCGGCGGTCTGGGCGGTGAAATCGTCGAAATTGAGCTGACCCACCTCGCGTTCGACCCGCAGGCGAAATTGGTCGGTCGCTTCGGGCGAATAGATCAGGGCAACGCGAGGC
>JANYFU010000253.1 GCA_025359665.1 Caulobacteraceae bacterium | reverse complement strand
GATCCAGCGAGCCCTGCGCGTGCTGTTCGCCGGCCGCACCTGCCTGGTCATCGCCCATCGACTGGCCACGGTGCGCGACGCCGACCAGATAATCGTGCTGAAGGACGGCCGCATCGTCGAGCAGGGTCCGCACGAGACCCTGATGGCCAACCACGGCCTCTACGCCAGACTCTACGCCTCCAGCCACGGCTCCTTCGATGACATGGCGGACGGTGGATCCCAGACCACTTAGCGCGGGTTTGATGGTTGGGACCGGAAAGGGAGCCATACCTCGGCAAAACCCATCCTCCGCTCATCCCCGCGAAATCCCTTTAACCGCTCCTCCTGCGCGCGCCCTAAAAACCGCTCATCCCCGCGAAGGCGGGGACCCAGCGCTTTCCAGTGTCAGTTCGCTATCGGCGAATAGATCCCGCCAGTCGGGATTCGAGTGCTCGATCAGTTCGAGTTTCCAGACCCTGCGCCAACTCTTCATCTGCCGTTCGCGCGTGAATGCGGCCTCGCGGCTATCATGCTCCTCAAACCAGACCAGCATGGTGACATCGTATTTCGCGGTGAACCCTGGGAAGTGGTGGGCTTTGTGCTCCGAGACTCGACGATGCAGATCGTCGGTATGCCCGATGTAAAGCGTGCCATTGCGCTTGCTGGCAAGGATGTAGACAGCAAATGCCATTGGCGCCCCACTTGTGGAAAGCGATGTTTCCACCGATTCGTGAGCCTGGAAAGCGCTGGGTCCCCGCTTTCGCGGGGATGAGCGGGGGTCAGGGGATAAATTACGGTTTGGGGGTTAGGCCCTGTTGGGGGGTTAGGCTCGGTTTGGGGGTTAGGCCCGGTTGGGGGGTCAGGTTCGGTTTGGGGTCGGACCCTTGGTCTGGGGTTAAATCCGCGTAATGGTCTCGGGTCGATACGTGCCCACCCTGGCGCAAGGTCGGTCGGCGCACTAGGTTCCCGTCAGCCGCCGAGACGCGCGGCGCGAGGGATGACTGCTTTGCAAAACCCGTTCCGCAAGATGGCGGCCCTGGCCGCCGCCATCGTCCTGCCCATGGCCCTGGCGGGCTGCGGCATCAACGCCATTCCAACCAAGCAGGAGGCCGCCAAGGCCGCGTGGGCCGATGTCCAGAACGACTATCAGCGCCGGGCCGACCTGATCCCCAACCTGGTGGCCACGGTGAAGGGTTACGCCGCCCAGGAAAAGAGCGTGCTGGTCGAGGTTACCGAGGCCCGCGCCAGCGCCACCCAGGTAAAGGTCGACGCCTCCACCCTGACCAACCCGGCCGCGTTCCAACAGTATGAGCAGGCCCAGAACAAGCTGTCGGGGGTGCTCGGCCGGCTGATGATGATCCAGGAGCGCTATCCGGATCTCAAGTCCAACGAGAATTTCATGGCCCTGCAATCGCAGCTGGAAGGCACCGAGAACCGCATCGCGGTGGCCAGGCGCGACTACAACAGCGCAGTCCAGGACTATAACACCACCCTGCGCGTGTTCCCGACCTCGATCTGGGCGGCAACGATGTACAGCGCCGAAAAGCCGATGCCCCTGTTCTCGGCCACCGCGGCGGCCCAATCCGCGCCGACGGTCAGTTTCGACACCACCACGCCCGGGGCCGTCCCAGGCGCGGCGCCCGGATCACCGCCGCCCGCCGCCCCGGCCGCCAAGTGATCCGGCTGGCGGGCCTTGTGGGCCTGCTGCTGGCGCTGTTGTGGGCGCCCGCCTTCGCGGCGAGCGCCCCACAATTCCCCGAACTGACTGGGCGAGTGGTCGATGGCGCTCACGTGCTCAGCCCCGAGGTCCAGGCGGATCTGACCGCCAAGCTGGCGAACCTGGAGCAGACCAACAGCCGCCAGCTTGTCGTCGTCACCCTGCCGAGTCTGGGCGGCTACGAGATCGAGGACTACGGCGTCCAACTGTTGCGCCACTGGCAGATCGGCCAGAAGGGCCTCAACAACGGCGCGTTGTTCATCGTCGTCCCCAGCGAGCACAAGGTGCGCGTCGAGGTCGGCTATGGCTTGGAAGCCACCCTGACCGACGCCATGTCCAGCGTCATCCTGCAGCGGGCCGTGCTGCCGAAGTTCAAGGCCGGCGACATCTCGGGCGGCGTCGTCGACGGGACGAACGCGATCATCGAACAGCTCGCCCTCGATCCTTCCACGGCCGAGGCCAAGGCGGCCGAAGCGGCGCAAGTCCAGGCCGACGCCCCCCGCCGGCATCATCGCAATCCGATCGCCGGCCTGATCCCGCTGATCATCATCTTCTTCGTGTTCTCATCGATCTTCCGCGGCCGGCGTGGCGGCGGGGGGGGCCTGGGCTGGCTGCTGCCGCTGATGTTCCTCGGCGGCGGGCGCGGCGGAGGCTGGGGCGGAGGTGGTGGCGATTGGGGGGGCGGTGGCGGCGGTGGATTCGGCGGCGGCGGAGGGTCTGGCGGAGGCGGCGGAGCCTCGGGGAGTTGGTGACATGCTGAGCGCCATCGAAAAAACCCGCATCGAAGCGGCCGTAGCCAAGGCCGAAGACGGCACGTCAGGCGAGATCATCTGTGTATTAGCCTCCGAGGTTTCCCACTATCCAGAGGTAGCGCTGGCCTGGGCGGCCGTGGTCTCCCTTGTCCTACCCGCGGTGGCCGTGGCTCTGGGCGTTCACCCCCTGGCCCTGGCGGCGGGCGCCGCCGGCGTCTGGACGGACGTCCAGTCGGGCAGTGGGGTGGCGGAGGAAAAGATCGCCCTGGCGCTTGGGATCTACGCGCTGATCCAGACCGCGCTGTTCATTCTCACCTTTCTGCTCCTGGAAATCCCGGCCGCGCGCCGCTGGGCGACCCCGGCCATACTCAAGCGCCACAAGGTCGAGCGCGCCGCCCGCCAACAATTCGCCTCGATCGCGGCCCGCGCCCGGGGCAGCGAGACCGGCGTTCTGATCTTCGTCGCCCTGGACGACCGGCAGGTGCAAATACTGGCCGACGGGGCCTTGCACGGCAAGGCGGACGAGGCGTCCTGGAAAGCAGCGGCGCTGGCTATCGGCTCGGCGATGAAGATGGGTAAGGACCCGACGACCGGCATCGTCCAGGCGGTGGAGATCTGCGGCTCGGTGTTGCGCGCGCACTTCCCATCGGACGGTCCGGGGCCGCAGCAGTTTTCCGACCGGCCGGTGGAAATCTGACCTCAAACGCCGGCGCTTTGAAAAATTAATCGTTACGTTTCGTTACGAATTCTATCATTTCGGATTACGTAGCGATTCGCTGCGACAAAATGGTCATGCGACAAAATGGCGACGTCCGTGTAGAGAATATATATCTCATATTACTTTTGCGAATTATTGTTACACATGGCCCTCATATTACGGGCCAGCCCAATAAATATAGGTGAGAAACATGCAAAGCACCAACATTCATTTTTTGACAACAGATATAAAATCTGTCGGCGCACTGTCAAAAATACTCAATTCCGACAATATTAAGATTATAGGCCATCAAACATTTTCGGAATTTCTTGATAACGTTGATCTCGATGAACCCACATGCCTGATTTTGGATTTTGAGGCAAATGTGGAAGCGATGCCAAATCTATTACAAAAACTTGAATCGCATGGGATCGACTGGCCGACCATCGTCCTTCTTAGACGAGGCGACGACCGCGCCGCGGCTCAGGTCATGAGGCAAGGCGCCTTCGCCTATGTCGAACTGCCGTGCCAAGCCGAGGAACTTCTATTCAGCGTGAAGGGCGCCCTCGCGACGCTGGAGCCAATCAACGATTCCTCGTCGCGCGACTCCTGGTCGGAACCGTCCTTCTACCTGCAAGCCTGAGTTCCGCTGCAAACGCGGATGACAATTCACTCCACATCTCTGTCTGGTGTGACGGTGTGCACGATCCTGTCCAGACAGATGAACGCTTCGAATTCACCGGCAATACGCGATTCTCTGCTTCAAGTCGTGGCGGGGGGCGAGCGTCACATGGTCATCGATATGCGCCATGTCGAACGCATAGACTCCAGCGGCATCGTGGCCTTGCTGGCGGCGAAAAGAGCCGTCGCTTCAGATGGCGACATGATCTTCACATCGATGACCACTCCCGTCGCCGAGATTTTCCATCTGACCAAGATAGATCACATATTCAGGGTCGCTGAAGACGCATCCACAGCGGTTTCCGAGGTCACTAAGGGAGGCGTTTCGTTCAGGTAGACGAGCCAGATCGACGGCGCTTCAATAGGCTGAGGCGGGCGGGACTATATCGGCATGGACCCAGGCGGCCTCGAACTTCCGCTGGGCGACCGCCGCTTCGTCCACGTGACCCTGTTCCGCGAGGGCCAGTGACAGGCCCTTCAGAGACCAGCCATTGCCAGGATTGCGCGCCAGATCATCCCGATAGACCGCCTCGGCCGCCTTCGGATCGCCGGCGGCGAGGAGCGCGGCCCCGAGCAGGTGACGGATCGGGAAAAACGCGTCCGACGGCTCGTCGTAGAAAAGCCGATCCTCCCGGCTCACCGCCTCGCGCAGCCGCGTCACGGCCGTCGCCTGATCATTCTCCGCCAGCGCGATCCGCCCTCGCGCGACACAGGCTCCCAGGGAAAGCACGTCCCGCAGGACATTGAGGCCGGCGGGGTGGTCGGCGGGTGTCGAGCCGGCAAGGCTTTCCAGATCGCTCGCCACGGCCTTGGCCTCATCGATGCGGCCCTTTTTGGCCAAGGCGATGGCGCGGGCCTCAAGCCAGGCGCCGCGCAGACCAGGCAGCTTCTCACTAGGCGCCGGTTGGCTGAGGATTTCGTCCCATAGACCGAACCGGACCATGGCCTGATAGAGATTACCCACCGTCCAATCCACGCCAGGCATTCCCGGCAGCATGTCGTCGGGCAGCGCGGCGCGGGCCTTCGCCACGGCCGCCAGGGTCTCCGCGCGCCTGCCCTCCATGGCGGCGGAAAACGCCAGAAACTGATAATTGTGCGCCGTGTACATCGGATAGTAATCGGGCGCCGAGGTCTTCCGGTAGTAGGCCGCGTCCGCCGTCGCCGCCAGGCGATTGGCCTGGGCGGCGTCTTCGTATCGGCCCACCCGCTGAAGAATATGCGCCGGCATGTGCACGATGTGGCCGGCGGCCGGCATCAGCACCGCCAGCCGCCCCGCCGCCTCAAGCGCCTGTTCCGGATGCGGCGACGCCTCAAGCGCGTGGACATAGTAGTGGTTGGCGCCGGGGTGTTCCGGGTCCTTGGCCAGCACGGCCCGCAACCGCGCCACGATCTCCGCGGTCCCCGGGGCCGGAGAGCCATCAAGGCTCCAAAGCTTCCAGGGATTGACGTTCATGAAGGCCTCGGCGGTCAGCACCTGAACGTCCAGGTCGCCCGGGAAGCGGTCGGCCACCGCCTTCATGGCGGTCGCATAAGCCGACAGCCGCGCCGTCGCCGCTGTCGGATCAAGCGGAGCGGGGCCGGCGAAGCGCTGGGCCACCGCTTCTATCAGGGCGCGTTCAACGGGGCTGGCGCCCTCCGCAGCGGCCCTGGCTCGCCCGATAGCCTCCCAGCCAACGCGCCCGCGCGGGTCGGCCATCAAAGGCATGTTGTAATTGGGGCCGAGGCTCAGGGCGACACCCCACCAGCAGGCGGCGCAGCCGGGATCGAGCGCCGCGGCCTTGGCGAAGGCGCGGGTCGCCTCGTCGTGATTGAACGCCCAGATGAACCGCATGCCCTGATCGAAATAGGCCTGGGCCAGCGGAGATACGTGGCTGACCTTGCGGTGGAAATCGCCCAGACCTTCGAACAGTTGCGCGCCCCGCGCCCAGCCCTCCAGCGTCGTGGGCGGGCCAGGCGCAACCGCGGCCATGGACATGCCCCCCATCGCCGCGGCGGGCGCCGGCGGCGAACCGGCGGCGGGTTGCGCCGCCCAGAGCAAAGCCGGCGCGATCAATCCGCCGGCGACGGTTACCCAGGACAATCCACGTCGAGGCATCTCGCGCCCTCCTCCCAATTTCAGCTTGCGGATGATGGCGCGGGCCGAAGGGCCCCGCAAGCGTGTCACTCGACCAACCACCAGTTGGCTCAGCCTTCCGGCGAGGACGCAAACCCCCTAGAGAGACCCGTCATAAACCATAGGGAGGAACTGCGTTGTCCAAAGCCAACGACCGCAAATCGATCTTCATCACCGGCGCCGCATCCGGCATGGGCCGGGAAACCGCCAGGCTGTTCGCCAATCAGGGCTGGTTTGTCGGGGCCTATGATGTTCAGGCCGACCTGCTGGCGAGCCTGAAGAGCGAGATCGGCGGCGATAATGGCCTGTTCGAAACCCTGGATGTGACCGATCGCGAGGCTTATCGCGCCGCTATCGACGGCTTCGCCCTGGCCACCGGCGGCAAGATGGACGTGCTGTTCAACAACGCCGGCATCGGACGCGGTGGCCCCTATGCCGATATGGCCTGGGAAGACGTGATGGCGGTGGTGAACGTCAATCTGGT
>JANYFU010000474.1 GCA_025359665.1 Caulobacteraceae bacterium | reverse complement strand
ATCTCGATGAAGGAAGGCGAGGCCAAGTTCCTCGAACAGGCGGTCAAATGCCTGCGCTATGGCGCCGCCGTCGTGGTGATGGCCTTCGACGAACAGGGGCAGGCCGACACCCGCGCGCGCAAGGTGGAGATCTGCGAGCGCGCCTATAACCTGCTGACCACCAAGGTCGGGTTCCCGCCCGAAGACATCATCTTCGACCCCAATATCTTCGCCATCGCCACCGGCATCGAGGAGCACGACAACTACGGCGTCGACTTCATCGAGGCGACCCGCGCCATCAAACAACAGTTGCCCCACGCCCGCATCTCCGGCGGGGTCTCCAATGTGTCGTTCAGCTTCCGCGGCAACGAGCCGGTACGCCGGGCGATGCACAGCGTGTTTCTCTATCACGCCATCGCCGCGGGCATGGACATGGGCATCGTCAACGCCGGCGACCTGCCGGTCTATGACGACATCGACCCGGTGCTGCGCGAGGCGGTGGAGGACGTGGTCCTCAACCGCAATCAGCCCGGCGCCACCGAGCGGCTGGTCGAGATCGCCCCCAACTACAAGGGCGGCAAGGCTGTCGAGCGGGTGGTCGATTTGCGATGGCGCCAGGGCACGGTCGGCGAGCGCCTGAGCCACGCGTTGGTCCACGGCATCACCGAACATATCGACGCCGACACCGACGAGGCGCGAACCACCCTCGGCCGGCCCCTCGATGTGATCGAAGGTCCGCTGATGGACGGCATGAACGTGGTCGGCGACCTGTTCGGAGCCGGCAAGATGTTCCTGCCCCAGGTGGTCAAGTCGGCCCGGGTGATGAAACAGGCGGTGGCGTGGCTGCTGCCGTTCATGGAAGCCGAGCTTGAGGGCAAGCCCCGCCAGATGGCCGGGCGGGTGCTGATGGCCACGGTCAAGGGCGACGTGCACGATATCGGCAAGAACATCGTCGGCGTCGTGCTCCAGTGCAACAACTACGAGGTGATCGACCTGGGCGTGATGGTCCCGGCCGACCGCATTCTCGATGAGGCGGTCAAGCACAAGGTCGATATCGTCGGCCTGTCGGGCCTGATCACCCCATCGCTCGACGAGATGGTGTTCGTGGCCGGCGAGATGCAACGCCGCGGTTTCTCGATGCCGTTGCTGATCGGCGGCGCCACCACCAGCCGCACCCATACCGCGGTGAAGATCGAGCCGGCCTATAGCGCCGGTTCAACCACCTATGTGCTCGACGCCAGCCGCGCGGTGGGCGTGGTTTCGGGACTGCTGTCGGCCACTGAAAAACACAATGTCGAGGCCGCCACCCGCGATGAATACATCCGCATCCGCGAACAGTTCAGCCGCGCCCAGGAGGCCAAGGTCCGCACGCCGCTGCCGGCCGCCCGCGCCAATCGCATCGCCCTGGACTGGCAGGCCTGGCAGGCGCCGCGCCCCAGCCTGATCGGTACACAGGTGTTCGACAGCTGGGACCTGGCCGACCTGGCCCGCTACATCGACTGGACGCCGTTCTTCTCGGCCTGGGAACTGACCGGCCGCTACCCGGCCATCCTGGAGGACGACGTGGTTGGCGAGGCGGCCCGCGACCTGTTCGCCGACGCCCAGGTGATGCTGAAACAGATCATCGACGAGCGCTGGTTCCAGGCCAGGGGCGTGGTCGGCCTGTGGCCCGCCAATTCCGACGGCGACGACATCGTGATCTGGAGCGACGAGACCCGTAACGTCGAGCGCGCGCGCCTGCACACCTTGCGCCAGCAGATGCAGAAGGGCGAGGGCAGGGGGCACGCCGCCCTGGCCGACTTCGTCGCGCCGACTGGCCCCGACTACATTGGCGGCTTCGCGGTCACCGCCGGCCATGGTGAGGCGCGGATCGCCGCCCGCTTCAAGGCGGCCGGCGATGACTACAACGCCATCCTCGCCGCCGCCCTGGCCGACCGCCTGGCCGAAGCGTTCGCCGAGGCTCTGCACCATAAGGTGCGCACCGAGCTATGGGGTTATGCTCAGACCGAGCAATTCGACATCGACGCGCTGCTGAGCGAGCAATACCAGGGCATCCGCCCGGCCCCCGGCTATCCCGCCCAGCCCGACCATACGGAAAAGGAAACCCTGTTCCGCCTGCTGGACGCCACGGCCGCCACCGGCATCGAGCTCACCGAAAGCTTCGCGATGAGCCCGGCCTCATCGGTCTCGGGCCTCTACTTCGCCCATCCCGAGGCCCACTATTTCGGCGTCGGCAAGATCGAACGCGA
>JANYFU010000468.1 GCA_025359665.1 Caulobacteraceae bacterium | reverse complement strand
TCAAGCCTCCAGCTCGATGTCCCAGTAGAGGTAATCGAGCCAGCTCTCGTGCAGGTGGTTGGGGGGGAAGCGGCGGCCGTGGTCCTGGAGTTGGTACATGGTCGGGCGGTGAGGCGCGCGGCGGGGGGTGACGCCGGCCTCGCGCGGGGTGCGGCCGCCCTTGGCCAGGTTGCAGGGGGCGCAGGCGGTGACGATGTTCTCCCAGGTGGTGCGACCGCCGCGCGAACGGGGGACTACGTGGTCGAACGTCAGGTCCTCGCCGCGTCCACAATACTGGCAGGCGAAGGCGTCGCGCAGAAACAAGTTGAAGCGGGTGAAGGCGGGCGGGCGATCCTGGGCCACGTAGCTTTTCAGCGACACCACGCTGGGCAGGCGCATCTCGAAAGTGGGGGAGTGGACCAGGGTGTCGTAGGTGGAAACCACATCCACGCGGCCGAGGAACACGGCCTTGATCGTCTCCTGCCAGGACCAGAGGGACAGCGGATAATAGGAAAGGGGCCGGTAATCGGCGTTCAGCACCAGCGCCGGGGCGCCGGAGGGAGGACGGCTAAGCACCTGCACGACGGCCTCCGTCGCGCTGGTCTACCGCTCGAAAATGGTTCGGGGATCCTGAACTGAAGACTTGGCCTCCTTCTCGACCGATCCGGCGAATCGGTCAGTCGACTGAGATTGGCAAGACCATAGGAGAGGATTGACGACATCTCCATGACGCAGACGCGTCTGGCGCGGTTCAGGTCGTCGGTTTTGACCGCTTGGGAGCACTTTTTCGGGGGAGGCGCCGCGTGGGCGGCTGGCGGATGGGCGGGGATACCAGGAACCCTTACCCGATCGACCAGCCGCCGCGCGCTGGATCGCCATCGGCGTTTTAGACGCCGGCGAAAGCGGTGGCTCCGGCGACGATGGCGCCCAGGGAGAGGATGACCAGCGAGATAGCGCGGTCAAACAACCGGCCAAAGCCGGAAAAATTGATGTGGGACATGACAAGAGACCTTTTTTGGGTTGAACCTGCGACTTGCGCTGGCCGTCCGATCTGGACAGTGCTTAGTTAACATGAATCTGAACGCCGTCAAGATAATCTTTACGGTGTAAGGATATAGTTTTAGGGATAGCGTCATGAGCGAAGCTGCAAGCGCCACGGCCCGAACCGCCCTCCAGGGCGCCCCCTCAAAGGGGGCCGCTCTCCAAAAGGACCTCTCAGTGGAAGGTCCCTGTGGTGGGCGCCCCTATCACCACGGCGATCTGTCCCGGGCCCTGGTGATGGCCGGCCGGCGCATCCTGGAAGCCGAGGGGCCGACGGCGCTTTCCCTCAGAGCGGTGGCGCGCGAGGCGGGGGTCAGTCCGGCCGCGCCCTATCATCATTTCAAGGACAAGAGCGAACTGCTGGACGCCGTGGCCGAAGAGGGTTGGCGGGAACTGGGCGTAGCCATCGGCAAGGGGCGCGGCGGAGCGGCCAATCCGAAGATGGCCATGATCGAGATCGGCGTCGCCTACGTCAGCTTCGCGCGCCAGAACCCGGCGCTCTATCGGCTGATGTATCACGCCGCGTGCGACCGAGAGATGATGCCCGATCACGCCAAGGACGCCGACAGCGGCTGGCGTCACGTGGCCGAGGCTATCATCGAGGCCGGCGCCGATCCCAATGACGAGCAGGATATGGCCCTGGCTCAGATCGCCGCCTGGTGCAACGTGCACGGCGTTGCCGAGATGGCCGGCTTCAAGGAGTTCGAGCCGCTGAAGGAAGCCCTTGGCGGGGAGGAGCCGTTCGTGCGCGCGCTGCTCAGCCATGTCGGTATTTTCGCCCGCCGTCCGAAGACACCCTACGAATAGGACCGCGGGTTGACCGGGGCGGATTTCGTTACTCGTTTCGCCCCTTCGCCGACCGGGCGGCTACATCGGGGTCACGCGTTTTCAGCCCTGACGGCCCGCGAGGCCACGCGGCGTGCCGGCGGACGGTTCCTGCTGCGGATCGAAGACATCGACGCGGGCCGTTGCCGGCCGGAGTTCGAGGCAGCCCTCCTTGAGGATCTGCGATGGCTTGGCCTGTCCTGGGAAGAGCCGGTGACGCGGCAGTCGGAGCGGGCGGCGGCCTACGCCCGGACGCTGCAAAGCCTGCGAGACCGGGGCCTGCTCTATCGCTGCTTTCGCACCCGCAAGGACAGTCTCGAAGACATCTCCCGCGCGCCCCACGGCCCTGCCGAACCCCTGGCGCCGGGTCCATTGCCCACGGGGGAAGAGGCCAGACTGCTCGCGCGGGGCCTCCCTTTCGCCTGGCGTCTCTCGCTGGCCGCCGCGCGGGAGGCCTTGGGCGGTTTTTCAAACCTGGCGTTCCAGGAAGAGGGCGCCGGCCCGGAGGGCCAACATGGCCTGATCGCCGCCGATCCGGGTCTGGCCGGCGACGTGGTCCTGGCCCGCAAGGATCTGGGCGTCAGCTATCATTTGGCCGTGGTGATCGACGACGCCGCCCAGGGCGTCACCCACGTGATCCGGGGCGAGGATCTGTTCGCCGCCGCCCACGTCCAGCGACTGCTCCAGGCCCTGCTGGACTTGCCCACCCCGATCTATCGCCACCACCGTCTGCTGTTGCGCCCCGACGGCAAGCGCTTCGCCAAACGCGACACCGCCGAGATCCTGGCCGACCTGCGGGCCAGGGGCGTGACGCCGGAAGGGTTGCGGGCGAAATTGGGCTTTTGACCGGCTTGTCCGGCCGCCACGAGACGCTATCCTTGTCTCATGACCGAACCCCCTGATGATTGGCGATCCACCGGCGTGCGGGTGATCCCCGGCGACCAGCTGGACGCGAACACCGCCCAGACCCCCGGCATGAATCGCGCCGCGGCGATCAATTTCGCGCGCGTCGGGGCGGAGAAGCTGTGGGCCGGAACGGTGCATATTCACGCTGGCGCCAAGACCGGCGCCCACCATCACGGCGACCTGGAAAGCGTGATCTATGTGGTCAAGGGCAAGGCGCGAATGCGCTGGGGCGAGGCCCTGGAGTTCACCGCCGAAGCCGGTCCGGGCGATTTCATATATGTGCCGCCCTACGTCCCGCACCAGGAGATCAACGCCTCCGACGACGAGACCCTGGAATGCGTGCTGGTGCGTAGCGGCGGCGAGGCGGTGGTGGTGAACCTGAACATCGCGCCCGTGGAAACGCCCACCGCGGTTGCCTGGATCGATTCCATTCACAAGGCGCCGTGAGACCCCTCTGGAGTCGAGCGTCAGGGTCGAGCGGTTTCGCGGTCCCAGTAGCGATAGCGATAGGCCTCCTCGAACCCCGCGGCGCTGTAGAGGGCGATGGCGCCGTGGTTATCGGCCTCGACCTGCAACCAGACACGCCTGGCGCCTGAATCGGACGCAGCCGACAACAGCGCAAGCAATATCCGCCGAGCGAAACCCTGGCGCCGGTGGCCAGGATCGGTGCGCATGGCGAACACGCCCGCCCATTCACCCTCCACCGCGCAGGCCCCGATCGCGACCGGGCCGCCCGTCGCGTCGAGGCGCGCGAACACCCGGGGCGTGGGAATCCTGTCCAGGGTTTCAAGGCGCTCGCGTGTGTCGCCAGGATGGCCGGCGATGGAGGTGAAGACCTGCTCGAAACCGGCGTCGACCTGGTCGCTCAGGCTTACGCCGGTGTCCGCTTTGGCCCCGGCCGGGCCGAGCATCATTACCGTCTCGGTGCGCGGCCGATAGCCCGACCTGGACAGATGGGCGATCAGGCCCGCCGGCGCGCAGGCGCTCTCGACGATCTTGAACAGACCGGGCAGTTTTCGTTCGCCGTACCAGGCTTCGACGGCGGTCACGGCCTCGGCCAGGTCAATGCCTGGGTCTTCCAGGGGCCAGCAAGCGTTGATCCGTCCCGAAAACCCGGAGGCCGCATGCAGTCGCCATCCGCCGATCTTCGATTCCCCGATCGCCGGCCAGGCCCGGGCGGAAATCCGTTCCAGGCTGACAATCTGTTCGGACGAGAGTTTCACTTTTCGGTGAGCAGCGAATCCACCACCGCCCGGGCGTCGGCGCCCGACCAGTCGGCGCCGCCAGTCAGACGCGCCCGCTCCACGCCCTTGCGATCGAAGATGATGGTGGTTGGCATACCGTCCACGGCGGGCTTGAAGGCGTAGGTCAGGGCGTAGGTGGGCTCGGTGTAAAAGGTCAAAGGCGGGTTGCGGTCGATGAAGGCGTGGCCGGCCGGTTCGTCGTCACCCTTGCCGACGCTGATCGGAACCACCGCCACGGCCTTGCCCGCATAGCTGGACTGTAGACGGGCGAGGCTGGGAATCTCCTCCTTGCACGGCGCGCACCAGTTGGCCCAGACGTTGACGATGGCGACCTTGCCCTTGAACTCGGCCAGGGTGTGCGGCTGTCCGCCGGCGTCCTTGAACACCGTATCGGGCGCCGGAGCGGGCTTGTCGGTCATCACCAGCTTGGCCATG
>JANYFU010000453.1 GCA_025359665.1 Caulobacteraceae bacterium | reverse complement strand
GCCTACCCGGCGTCTCCCCGAATGATCCCCGCCGGCTCCCCACCGCACGGATCTCGAGTTCGCCTCCAACCCGACGAGCTTCCGACGAGCCCCGCCCCCGGCGGGACCTCATCTTCAGTCAGAAAAAAGTGGCGTATGCCTGCGACGAAAGCGGGTTGACCGGCGCGAGATCGGCCGGAAACACCGTATTTAACGGTGATTTACCGTGGATCGAACTTCGCTAACCCCAGAATCCCCGCAAACCTTCGGCGATCCGGCGGCCCTGATCGAGGCCGGCCCTGGCCGAGGCGGGCCGGTGGCGCGGGTTCATCAAATTCCCGCCGAACGCCGCGGCGCTGGCGTCATCCGGCACGATCAGCTCCACTTCGCCGCCGGCCTCGCGGACTGCCGCGATCTCGCGTTCCAGCGGCTTCATCATCTGTTCGGCGAACGCCCCCGCGCCGAGACGCACGGCGATCACCAGGGAGAGCCGGCTTTGGGAATCTGGACGAGGCGTTAAGTGGAGTTTTTGCCTGACAGCGGCGATGATGCCGCTGAACAGGAGAGACGATGACGAGACGGACGAGACGCAATCACACACCGGCGTTCAAGGCGAAGGTGGCCCTTGCGGCGTTGAAGGGTGAGAAAACGCTGGCCGAGCTGGCGCAGCTTTTCGATGTGCATCCCAACCAGATCACCGACTGGAAGGGCCGGCTGCTCGAAGGGGCGGCGGGGGTGTTCGGCGGCGACGCGACCAGCGCCGCGCCCGCGGCGCCGACGGTGGACGTGAAGACACTGCACGCGAAGATCGGCGAGCTGACGCTGGAGAATGATTTTTTAGCCGGCGCGCTCACCAAGGCCGGCATGCTGAGCGCAAAGCAATGATCGACCGATCGCACGAGTTGCCGCTGACGCGGCAGGCACAGCTTCTGAAGCTGAGCCGAGGCAGTCTGTACTACCAGCCCCGGCCGGTGTCGGCCGAAGACCTGGCGATCATGCGCCGGATCGACGAGCTGCATCTGGAACATCCGTTCGCCGGTAGCCGGATGCTGCGTGACCTGCTGCGCGGCGAAGGCGTCCAGATTGGCCGGGCACGGGTCATCACGATGATGCGGCGGATGCGGATCGAGGCAATATACCGGAGGCCCAACACGTCCAAGCCCGGGCCGGGACACAGGATTTATCCCTATCTCCTCCGGGGCTTGGCGGTCGATCGGCCCAACCAGGTCTGGGCGATGGACATAACCTACATCCCTATGGCGAGGGGCTTCGTCTACCTGGCCGCGGTGATCGACTGGCACACCCGCCGGGTGCTCAGCTGGCGGCTGTCGATCACCATGGAGACGGACTTCTGCATCGAGGCCGCCCTGGAGGCGCTGGCAAAGCACGGCAAGCCGGAGATTTTCAACACCGACCAGGGCAGCCAGTTCACCAGCACCGCCTTCACCGGCTTACTGGCCGACAACGGCATTCAGATCAGCATGGACGGCCGTGGGGCCTGGCGCGACAATGTTTTCGTCGTGCGGCTCTGGCGATCGGTCAAGTATGAGGAGGTGTATTTGAGGCTTACGACAGCGTCGCCCAGGCGAGGGCCTCGCTGGGCCGGTACCTGACCTTCTACAACGCCAAGAGACCCCATTCGAGCCTCGGCGCACGCACCCCGGACGAGGCCTATTTCAACCCCCAGCCCCTGGCGAGGGCGGCATGAATTATTCGCCGCCGCTGTTGGCTCTTCACTCCGGTCGGGCTACGCCCTCCCTGCGTTTCGAGCCAACAGCGGCAAACCACCACCCGCAGAGATTCCACTTATCCAGCGCCGATCCCTGTCCAGACCAACCCGGCCACCGCTTTGGTCTGTGAAATGTAACACGGGGCCGGAAAGCGTCTGATAGTGTTTGGCCATTACCTTTAACGCGCCATAGTGAAGGTCTGTAAAATGTAACACAAAGTCGCATTGGCCCCACCCGCAGCGGAGCGAATGTTCATCGGTTTGCTCGGAGAAGCGAGAGCTCGCCGCCGCGCTCACGACCG
>JANYFU010000380.1 GCA_025359665.1 Caulobacteraceae bacterium | reverse complement strand
AGATCCGCCTCGGCCTTGCCCTCCAACGTCGGCAGGGCGATGCCGTCGGCCGACGAGAACACCTGATGATTGGTGTCCACGGCCATAATGTCGTTGTATTTGCTGATTGACCAGAACGGCCCGTAGTCGCTCTCGGGCGTGAAATGCACCGGCGCCTCGACGCGCAAGCGCTCGAACAGCGGCCACATCGCGTCAGCGGCGAACAGGTCGGGCCGGGCGGGGTTGAGGGTTTCGAGGGGCTCCGCATAGACCTTGGAGCGGGCCTCATGCCCGATGTCGATCGAACCGTCGCTCATCGCCGTCTCCCTCTGGCCGCTTTCATTCGCAATCGAACCTGTTCAACCCCCTTAGTCAATCAGGTTGGGATATTCGCATCTGGATGAGCCTCGTTGATGGGCGGCGCCATGCCATCGTCGGGCGTGGCCACCAGCGGTGGCGGCGCCACCGGAACGCCGGCCGGGATCGGCTGATTGGGCAGGCGCTTCAGCGCCCCGACCATGAAACTCCGCCAGAAATCGGCCGGCGCGCTGCCGCCGACGATCCTGACCATCGGCGTGGCGTCGTCGCGGCCCATCCAGACCACGGTCGTCAGGCCGCCGGTAAAGCCGCAGAACCAGGCGTCCTTGTAGTCGCTGGTGGTGCCGGTCTTGCCGGCCAGGTCATAGCCGGGAATGGCGGCGTGAACTCCGGTGCCCGAGGCGATCACAGTGCGCAGCATGCGGTTGAGGTCGCTCAGCATCGGGTTGGCGACCACCACCGCCGAGACCGGGGCCGGATGCTGATAGACCACCGATCCGCCGACCACGCGGATACGCTCGATGCCGTAGGCCGAGACGCGATTGCCGCCATTGGCGAAGGTGTCATAGGCCTGGGCCATCTCGATCGGCGTCACCAGGGTGGTGCCCAGGGCCATGGCCGGGTCGATATTGATCGGCGAAACGATCCCCACCCGGTGCGCGGCCGCGGCCACCACGGGCCGGCCGACCTCGTCAGCCAGACGCGCCGCGACGGTGTTGATCGAGTGGGCCAGGGCGGTTTCCAGGGTGATCGGCCCCAGGAACTCGGGCTCATAGTTGCTGGGCGTCCAATTGCCGATCGTCACCGGCTCGTCGACGACCGGCGAATCCGGCGTCCGGCCAGCTTCCAGCACCGCCAGATAGACGAACGGCTTCCACGACGATCCGGCCTGGCGATGGGCGTTCACGGCCCGGTCGAAGGCGCTCTGCTGGTAGTCGCCGCCACCGATCATCGCCCGCACCCGCCCAACGCCGTCCAGGGTGACCAGGGCGGCCTGGGCGACGCCGCGGCTCTTGTAGCGCGCCAGGGTCGCGGTCGCGGCTTCCTGGGCTAGACTCTCCGTGGCCGAGTCGAGGGTGGTCTCCACCACCAGATCGCGGCTTTGCGCCTGGGCGCCCGCCACGCGCCGGGCCTGATCGTCCAGCCAGTCGACGAAATACTGCGCGGCCACGCCCGCCCCGCCGTGATTGACCTTGGCCGGCTGTGCCAGGGCCTTGGCCCGTTGCGCGCCGGTAATCGCCCCGGTCTCGACCATGGCGTCCAGCACCAAGCGCGTGCGCTCGGCCGATCGCTCGGGCTGTTCGGCGGGGTTGTAGTTGGTCGGCGACTTCATCACCGCCGCCAGGCTGGCCGCCTCGCGGATGGTCAGCTTGGCCGCGGGCTTGTTGTAGAACCGGTGGGCGGCGGCTTCGATGCCATAGGCGCCGGAGCCGAAATACACCCGGCTGAGATAGAGGCCGAGGATCTGATTCTTGGTGTAGGTCTGCTCCAGCTCGACCGCATAGACCAGTTCGCGGGCCTTGCGCTCCATGGTCTGGTCGGCGTTGAGAAACAGGTTGCGCGCCAACTGCTGCGTGATGGTCGAGGCGCCCTGCGCCGGCCGGCCCCGGCTCAGATCGCTGACGATGGCTCGGGCGATGCCCATCGCGTCGAACCCGTCATGCGAATAGAACCGCCGATCTTCGATGGCCACGAACGCGGCCGGCACATAGTTCGGCAACCGCGCAACATCGACCGGCGGTCCGAACTTGCCGCCCCGCACCCCAAGCACCGCGCCGGACCGGTCGACATAGGTGATCTGGGGATCGCGCCGGATCGGCGGCAGAGGCGGCAACTGGGGGCCCTGAGACAATAAGGAAGCGGCGGTGAGCAGGGCGAACAAGGGCAAGGCTCCACGGCGGCGAGACGACGGCCCCGCGACGCCTCAATCGCGCGCCTCTGTGCCCTGTCCGTGGGAGCCGGAAAACATAATTCGCGGTAATGCAGAACGCTATGTCGATGCGGTCGCTCTTGGGCCTGGAATGCCGCGGTGACGTGCGTTACGGACCATCCCCAGCGGGCTGTAAGACCCGCGTCGCTCGCTGCTGTCGGGAAGGAAGCTTATCGCATGTTCGCTTGGAATTTCGGGGATATATTGGATGGCGTTTCCGCGGTGATGCCGCCGGACGCGCCAGCCCTGATCCACGGCGACCGGGTGATCCGCTGGGGCGAAGCGACGGAGCGGTCGAACCGGCTGGCCCGGGCGATGATCGCCCGCGGCGCCAAGCCCGGCGACAAGGTCGCGTTCTATATGCACAACCGGCCCGAATATACCGAGACCCTGGCGGCGTGCTTGAAGGCGCGGCTGGTCCACGTCAACGTCAATTATCGCTATACGCCCGATGAAGTACACTACATCTTCGACAATTCCGACGCCCAGACCGTGGTTTATGGTGAGGAATTCCGGCACAATATTGAGCTGATCCGGTCGCGCCTGACCACGGTCCAGACCTTTATCGAGGTCGGATCGGGCTGCGATTTCGCCGAGTCGTTTGAGGATCTGTGCGGCGAGGGCGACCCTTCCCCGCTCGGCATCGAACGCAGCCCGGACGACCTATTCTTCATCTATACCGGCGGCACCACCGGCATGCCCAAGGGCGTGATGTGGGCGCACAACGACATGCGCCAGATCACCCTGGCGGGGCTGCGGGCGCTGGGTCCGGTGCCCGAGAACCTGGATGAGCTGGTCGCCGCGGCCAGCGTGACGGGACCCGGCCCCGCCAGCGTGATCGGCCCGCCGCTGATGCACGGCACCGGCCTGCTGACCGCCATGGGCGGATTGCTGGGCGGCGGCGCGGTGATCACCCTGCCTTCCCTACACTTCAGCGCCGAGGAGATGCTGGATGCCATCGACCGCTGGAAACCGGCCAATGTCACTATCGTCGGCGATCCTTTCGCCCGTCCGCTGGCCGAGGCGCTGGAGCGCGACCCAGGCCGCTGGGACGTTTCCAGCGTTCAGCGAGTCACCTCCTCGGGGGTCATGTGGAGTTTGGAGGTCAAGCGCACGCTGCTGCGCCACATGCCCCAGGCCGCGCTGGCC
>JANYFU010000366.1 GCA_025359665.1 Caulobacteraceae bacterium | reverse complement strand
CGGCGATCTGCGGTGCGCCGAGGAAAATTGGCGGGCCTATGTCGCGGTCCGCCCGACCGAGTCCAACGCCATTGCCAATCTCTGCATCGTCGAGAGCCGACGCGACGAGCCGGAAGACGCGGTCGTGCAGTGCCGCAAGGCCATCGATCTGGGCGAAGGGGCCTACGACCTGTTTGCCGCCTACGCCTCCAGCCTCGCCAAGGTGGGGCGAACCGATGAGGCCATCGACTGGTCATACAAGACCCTGGCCATCGTCCCCAATCTGGTCGACGTTCGCGGCGACCTGGCCAAGCTGCTAATTTCGCGCAACCGCCGCTACGAGGCGATCGTGCTGCTTGCGGAGTTCGACGAATTCCTCGCCGACCAGCAACAGGGGCCCTATTTCGCCGGCCAGCGCATCGCGCTGGAATCGGCGATGACATCGGCGGGCTCGGCGGCTTCGACGGAGAATACTGCCTTGCGCCTGCCCAAGCTCGGCGACCGGTTCTACGCGCCGGTCTCGGTCGGATCGGCGCCCGTCGCGGCCTTCATCGTCGATACCGGAGCCTCGAACACCAGCGTGAACGACGACCTCCTGGCCAAGGCGAAGATCGCTTTCAAGGTCCTCCATCCCCGAATCGACATGCAGCTGGCAGACGGTCGCCGCGTGCGCGGGCGGCTGATCAGGATCGACCAGATGCGCGTGGGCAATTTCACGCTGAAGGACGTTCCGGCCGTCGATTGCGAGCGATGCGCCCTGTTGCTCGGCGGAGAAAGCCTGTCCCACTTCGATATGAGCTCGACCAAAGTCGCGGGCGTGGAGTTCCTGAACCTCAGACCGCGTAAGCCGACATAATCCCTTCGACGCCCCAACCCGCGGTCGAGATCGATTTGCGGACGGCGACGTCCGCGGTCCGGGGAGAGGTAGGGCAGTCACGGAGGCGGCGGTGCTTGCTGGAGTTGCCAAAGTTGCCTGCAGCTACGATATATGGGATCGGGACGTTTCCGGAGGCTCCGTTGACCCAGGCTCAATCGACCAAGCCCACGCAGGCGCGCAAACCAAGGGCGCGAGCCGTGGGGTCCGTTCATGCCTGCACGGTCACCGGAGAAACGGTCGGTCGTGCGGCGTTCGAACCTGACGCCCGCGCCCGGGCCGTATTGCGCGGCGTGGAATACGCCCGCGCCGATCTGCGCGATGCCGGCGGCGCCTATGACGTCGAGCAGGTCCGCTCACTGCTGCATGACGTCTCCCGCCAGGCGATCGACAAGCGCGTCAAGGACGGGAGCCTGCTGGCCGTGCCGGGCCCCAGCAATCGCAGACGGTTCCCGACAGTACAGTTCAGAGACGACGGCGCGGTGATCGAAGGCCTGAAGGAGGTTCAGGAAACCCTCGGCTACTCCAGCCCCTGGGCGGTGCTCAATTTCCTGGTCAACCGGGACGATGGTCTGAATGACGAACGGCCAATCGACGCCCTGCGTCGCGGCGAGGTGAACCGTGTGCTGGAGTCGGCGCGCCGGATCGGCGTCCAGGGGGCGTGACGGGACCATTACCGCCAGCGGACCTCGTCGGCCGCACCCCAAATATCGTGATGATCGACACAGGCGTCATCCTGCACAGGTTCTTTGACGCGGACAGAGACCCGATCTATTTCGACCGCTCTTTGCTTGGCCGGTTGAACTCCCCCGATGCGTCGTATGGCGTTCTCTATACGGCCGACGGCTCCCGAGGCGCCTTCGCCGAGACCTTTCTGAGATCCCCGGGCCGGCGGCAGATCGATCCCAGCCTGCTGACCCGCAAGGCCTTTGCGCGCATCGAGGTCGTCAGGCCTCTGACCTTGATCCATTTCGATGGCCCGGGCCTCGCCATTCTCGGCGCCACGGCGGAGGTCGTTCACAGCGCTCCGCCCTTTGACGTTCCCCAGAGCTGGTCGAAAGCGCTGAGGTCCCACCCAATAAGGGCGGACGGCATCGCCTACTCGTCGCGCCATGATCCCCAGGAACTCTGTCACGCCTTGTTCGACGATATCTTACCGGTTGTCAGAGAGCTCGATCGCGAGACCGACCTCGACGGCGATCGGTTCTGGGAACTGGCTGACGTCTACAAAATGGGCCGTCCGCCTGGATGATGGTGGACGCGTGTGCGAGAATCGAAACGCGTCCGGCACGGAGCGCGAACCCGGTCGACCGCCCTTCGTCCGCGGTCAGGCCTACGCCCGAGGAAACAAACTCGGAAACAGGATCTCCACGGCATGCTGCGGAAAGCGCAGCGACACCGCGCCCTTCGGGGTTTCCGAGCCGAGGATACCATCGCCGACCAGCGCGGCCAGCAGGTCGCGGGCCGCGCGTTCCTTCAGGCCAGCGGCGCGCGGGGCGTCGCCGCGCGGCATCTCGCCTCGCTGGAGCACGTGCTCCAGAAGGGGAACGGCCTCACCCCTCAAACCCCGCTGTCCGACATAGAGCCGCAGGCGGCCGATCAGCGTCTCCAGCTCAAACAGGCTGGTCATGAACGTGATCTGGTCGAGGCAGACCCGCAGGAACCAGGCCGTGAAGTCCGCCAGGGCGCGGCGCGAGAGATTGCCCCGCCCGTCGAGATCGCCCTGCCGGGGCATGTCGGCATGATCCATCATCCGCTTGTAGTCGCCGCGGCTTTCCAGGCCGCGCGCCAGACCCCGCGACACCGACCACAGCCCATGGGCGCCGATGCCGGCCTGTAGAGCCATGGCGTGGCTCATCAGACGGCTGACCCGGCCGTTCCCGTCCAGGAACGGGTGGATATAGTTGAGGCGATGGTGGGCGGCGGGGATTGCCGTGATGCGCGTGCCGGCGCCCATCCCGTCGAACCGGTATCGCCGCTCGAAATGTTCCATGAAGGCCAGAACCGCGCCCGGCGATGGCGGCGCATGGCGTCCGACCGTGACCTCGTGGTCGGCCGCGCCGCGAAATTCTCCCGGTGTCATGCGGATCACGCGCCCGCCCGCGCCGGTGATGTTGAGCATGGCCTCCGGCGCGTCGTCGTAGAACGATCGATGCAACCAGCGGATGAACGGCATCGAGGCGGCCTCGGGCAAGTCGCCGGCGGCGAACCGGCGATCGATTTCCCGCTGAAGCCGGATGTGGGCGCGCGCCTCGATCTGCAGATTGCGGCGCTCTTCGGTCGAATCGAGCCGATCGGCGAGAGCGCTCTCGATCTCGCGCGGCGTGGTGTTGTGGCCCTCGATCAGGTTGGAATAGTAGCAGTTCATCACGCGCACGAGGTCGGCCAGGCTTTCGGCGGAGCGCGGATGCAGGCGCATGCCGAGCGCCTGGGAGGCGCTCGATATGGCGGAGACCAGATCGACGATACCGGCTCCGACTTCGTCGAGAAGACAGGGTTCGATCCGCGAGGAGGCTTCGATAACGGCCATGAGGCTGGATGTTCCCGCCGATCTTTGGATTCGGCAACCACATGAAAATATATCGGAAATTGCCGCTCAGGGCCAGGAATTCGCCGATCTTCGCGCCGATCTGTGGTCGGTCGCTAAACCTTTGACGCCAAACAGGATTTAGCGCCTGGTCACGCCTTCGGCGCCGATCACGCCGGTGCATCGCCGGACGTCTTGAGGCTGAAGGAGACAATGATGGATGAATCCCGCAACCTCAAAGCTCCTTCTCCGCCGGGCTGCGAGACGCGCCCTGGCGCCGACTGGGCGCCGGCCGAGTGGGCGCGCCGCTCGGTCTGGATCACCCGAGGGTCGCGGTCTTCGGTGTCGTTAAGCTGGCGGTCGGGAACTAGAGCTGCCGAGCCCGGAGACACTGAGTGGCGGACGTGCTAAAGCGCCTTTGGAGAACGACAATGGATAGGCAGCACGACGAGCCGCCGCCCCCCACGGAGGGCGCCATCCGGGAGATGCTGGAACGCAGCCTGCGGGACATCGCCGAAGGCCGGACCGCGCCGCTGGCCCCCGTGCTCGACAGGATGAGGGCTAGCGCCGAGGACGTCAGGAAGAGTCGACTTGCAACCACGAGAGCGAATCGCCGCTCAGCGTGATTCCGTTATCAAGCGCCGCGGAGTCGGCGCTTGCCGCTCTCACCAACCACTATGCCTTGCTTGGGCGAGACCGCGCCATCGACCGTCTGGTCGCCAGCATCGAAGCGGCGTGCGAGAGGTTCGAGCGTGAACGGGGCCAGTTCTACGATTCGCCCCGACCCTATCCTGGCTTGGCCGAATTGGGGCTGCGCTGGACCAAGGAGGGTCCATATTGGATAGCTTTCGCCGTGACACGCGAGGGCCCTATCGTAGCTGGCGTTTTCCATGATGGGGCTGACATCCCAAACAGGATTTAGACAGGAAGGGCCTTTCGGACAGGCCACGCATGATGCCCCGCTCCGCGGAAGGTTCTCGACGCCTGCATCGGCGCCACCGACGCTTCAAAGCGCGCCCCAACGCTCGCGCTTCGTAGGACGCCGCGAGCACGACCCCGCCCCCGACCGGCCTGCCGCGCAAGGCGGGCTGCAGCAGCTGCTCGACCGACGCATAGAACGCGTCCAGGTCCGCATGGAGGATAGAGGCGTCCATGGCACATTGTTCACTTTTTGTTCTGGTGACGTCAAGCGGATGATCGGCTGCCGACGCGGGGGGAAAGGCATCGCCCCCCGGTCCGCGATGTCAGGCCGGAACGTCCTCCCGGAAGCGATCGCGCTGGTGCATGCGCTCGTGCAACACCGTAGCGATGCCGACCGCCCCATCGCCGAGCAGCTTCCAATAGATGAAATGCTTCTCGTATCGGCAAACATAGCCGTC
>JANYFU010000363.1 GCA_025359665.1 Caulobacteraceae bacterium | reverse complement strand
CTAGCAGCCTGTCGGACTTAGCGCGCCGTCCTTGTGCATGGTAGATAGTCGTCACTGATTTGGTTTTGCGGTGTCGATGGTTTTGATGAGCAACTTTCGCCAGGTGGACCGAGGCACGGGGTTTTTGCTGCCGCCGTCGGTGGACGAGTGGCTGCCTGAACGGCATCTGGCTCGGTTTGTCGTGGAAGTGATCGATGGCCTGGACTTGAAGGCGATGAGCGCCAGCTATCGGGGCTCCGGTTCGGCCTCGTACCATCCTTCGATGTTGCTGGGTTTGCTGATCTACGGCTATGCGACGGGAGTGTTCTCGAGCCGCAAGCTGGAGCGGGCGACGTATGACTCGGTGGCGTTCCGGTTCATCGCCGCCAACGACCATCCCGATCACGACACCATCGCGGCGTTCCGGCGGCGCTTTTTGAGGGAGATCGAGGGCCTGTTCGTGCAGGTGCTGCTGCTGGCCCGCGAGATGGGGGTGCTGAAGATTGGCACGGTGGCGCTGGATGGGACCAAGATCCACGCCAACGCCAGCCGTCACAGCGCGCTGTCCCATGAGCACGCCGGCAAGATCGAAGCGCAGCTGAAGGCTGAGGTGGCCCAGTTGTTGGCCAAGGCGGAAGCGGCCGACACGGCGGACGTTCCGGACGGGATGTCGATCCCCGAGGAACTGGCGCGGCGGGAGGAACGGCTGGAAAAGATCGCCGAGGCGAAGGCCAAGATCGAGGCCCGCGCCGCCGAACGGTTCGCGCGTGAACGGGCCGAGCACGAAGCGCGGCTGGCGGCGCGCGCGGCCAGGACCGAGGCGACCGGCAAGAAGCCCGGCGGCTTCCCACCCTCGCCGCCAGCCCCGGGGCCACGTCCCAACGACCAGATCAATCTGACCGACGAGGACTCGCGCATCATGCCGATGGCGGGCGGGGGCTTCGAGCAAAGCTACAACGCCCAGGCGATGGTCGCCGCCGGCTCGATGCTGGTCGTCGCCGCCGATGTGACCCAGGAACCCAACGACAAGCGACAGCTCGAGCCGATGCTGGCCAGGACCGCGGCCTTGCCCGAGGCGCTCGGCGAGCCGATCACCGTGCTGGCCGACAACGGCTACTTCAGCGAGGCCAATGTGAACGCCTGCCTGGCGGTCGGGATCGAACCGCTCATCGCCACCGGCCGCCAGCCGCATCATCCCACGCTCGACCAGCGCTTCGCTCCAGAGACGCCAGCACCGGACAACCCCACGCCCGTCCAGGCCATGAGCCATCGTCTGAACACCGCCCGGGGCAAGGCGCTCTACGGCCTGCGCAAACAGACCCCCGAGCCGGTGTTCGGCATTATCAAGTCGGTGATGGGCTTCCGCCAGTTCTCGTTGCGCGGTCTCGACAAGGTCCGGGGCGAGTGGAGCCTGGTAACCACCGCTTGGAACATCAAGCGGATGTTCGCCCTATCCGTCCAGCCATGAGCCCATGCACCTCACCAAGCGATGGCCGCGACGCAAAACCCCGCAACCGCGCCGCCGACTCCAAATCCATTATCAATGACCCCAGTCCGACAGGCTGCTAGAGCCAAGGAGAAGCCCATGACCGACCCCAGCGAAATGATCAGCGTCCGCTATATGGTCGACGACGTCGAGAAGGCGGTCGCCTTCTACACCACGGTCCTCGACTTCGAAGTCCTGACGAACTTCGGTTCCGCCTTCGCCGATGTCGCCCGCGGCAAGCTCAGATTGCTGCTCAGCGGACCGGCGAGCTCCGCCGGACGCCCCATGCCCGATGGCGCCAAGCCCGGACCCGGCGGCTGGAACCGCATTCACCTGATCGTCGACGATATCGACGCCCAGGTCGCGCGCCTCCGCGCCGCCGGCGCGGTGTTCCGAAACGACATCATCACGGGACCCGGCGGCAAGCAGATCCTGCTCCCGGACCCCTCCGGCAACATGGTAGAACTCTTCCAGCCCGCCGCGTTCAACCAACCTCCCGCAGACGCGACGAGTTGAGCCAGGCCTGCTAGGCCCCACAGGGACGCGAAGTCTGGCGCGGGCTGCCTGCCAAGCTCAGTCAATTGATGGCGGGTCTGTTGCGCTTTCGAAATTATTGGCGTCTCCTCGACATAGTTCAAACATCAGACGTCACAATGCACGCTGAATGCGGCGCTCGGGAGGTTCACCTTGGCAACCAAGCTTACTCATTTCGGCGCCGCAATGCTGCTGGGTGCGACCCTCATGAGCGCAGGCGCGGCAAGCGCCAACACCTTCGCCGCCTTCAACCCGAGCGATGATACCGCCAATGTGAGCCTGACAGGGTTGGCCCTGTCCGCCACTTCTCCGGTCGTCTTCGAATACACGACGGCCCCGCTGGCCCCGCTGGGGGACCTCGCCGCCCAATGGACGATGTCCGCCACCGAGACCGGCGCGCTTGCATTCGGCCCCCTTGCGCTCGCGACCTTCGACGGGTCCTTCGCACTCACCTACACCGGCCCCAAGTTCAGTGCCGGCGGCTACACTGTCGTGACCGGCCAAGACCTGCTGTCCGGGACATTTCTTGGCAGTGTCTTCACCGGCTACGGCTCGTCAGCCGCCTTGGCCGACTCCCTGCTGGGCGGCGGCCTTGTGGACTACAAGGACAATCCCCTGATATCCTTCACGCCCGCCGGCGGGGATGAAGGGATCGGCCTTGCCTTCGGGTCACTGAGCAACCCTGTCGTCGTGGTTGGTGGCACGCTGTCGGACTTCACCGGCGCCGCCTCAGGCGCCTTCGCGGCCGACAATGTTGTTTCACCACGGCCAGGTCCGCCGGTTCCCGAGCCCGCGACCTGGGCCTTGATGATTCTGGGTTTCGCCGGCTTGGGCGCCGTTCTGCGCGGCAGGCGAAGTTCCTTGAGCGTACGCGGCGCACCGCCAATCGGAGACGATCGCATGACCCTGACGAAGCTGGCCGCCGGGACGGCGTTCGCGACCATGGCCGCCATGGTCGCCGGCGGCACCGAGGCGTCTACCTTCGCGAGCTACAGTCCCGCGGGCAATACCGCGAACGTGTCGTTGACCGGGCTGGCCTTGAGCGCCGCTTCGCAGACGACGTTCCAATACAAGATCGCCGGCCTCTCCAACCTGGGCAAGCTGAAGGCCAGCTGGACGATGTCCGCCACGGAAACCGGAGCGCTCGGGTTTGGCCCCCTTGCGCTCGGGACCTTCGATGGGTCGTTCACCTTCGCCTATGCCGGGCCGACCAGGACCGTCAGTGGCCATACCGTCCACGCCGGCGACACCCTTCTATCCGGGACGTTCCTGGGCAGCGTCTTCACGGGCTACGGCTCGTCGGCCACCCTGGCCGACTCCCTGCTGGGCGGCGGCCTTGTCGACTACAGGAGTAACCCTCTGATTTCCTTCACGCCCACTGGAGGGGATGAAGGTCTGGCCATGACCTACACGTCGCTGCACAATCCGGTGGCCGTCGTCGGCGGCACACTGACAGACTTCACTGCCGTGGGCGCCGGCAATTTCTCGGCCGACAACGCCCACGTTCAGTCGCTGACTCCCAGCCACAACAACGGCGGGGCGAGCCTCGCGCCAACCTCGGCCCCCGAGCCGGCCGCCTGGACGTTGATGCTGATCGGCTTCGGCGCCGTGGGAGCCTTGGCTCGCCGTGGGCGGAGATCGCTGGTGACGCCGACGTAGAAGCGTTCCGCCACGGCGAAGCTTTCAAGACTGTAGACGTACCGCACGTGCGTACCCCTCCTCGGCGCCGATCCGCACGCGCTCCTTGAGCTTCGGCTCGACAGCATTCGCGTCAACAGCCTCGCCGAGCCGAAGCGCCACTTGGCGCGAAGGCTGGTGCGGGCGGTCGGGGTCGAACCGACACTCCTTTCGGAACCGGATTTTGAGTCCGGCGCGTCTACCAATTCCACCACGCCCGCGGGGGGATTGCCTTGGGCTGGCGCCCAGGGCGCGGTTTATAGAACGACCGGGGCTGCGTCGCCAAGCCGTTCAGAGAAACGCGGCCGCCTGGCTGACAGTCTGTTCGATGGCGCCGAAGATCGAGTGGTGGTCGGCGCCGCGCATCTCGATCCGCACGGTGTCGCCAACCTTCAGAAACGGGGTTTCCGGCGCTCCGGCCAGCAGGGTCTCGACCGTGCGCTGCTCGGCGAGGCAGGCGTAGCCGACCCCACCCGCCGCGATCGGCTTGCCAGGACCCCCGTCCGGCCCGCGATTGGAGACTGTGCCCGAGCCGATGATGGTTCCCGCCACCAGCATGCGCGTCCTGGCCGCATGGGCGATCAGGACACCGAAATCGAAGGTCATATCGACGCCGGCGTCGGGCTCGCCGAACGGACGGCCGTTCAGCTCGACCGTGACCGGGCCCGACAGCTTGCCGCCGCCCCAGACGCTGCCCAGTTCGTCCGGCGTCACCGCCACGGGCGAGAACGACCCGGCCGGCTTGGACTGGAAGAAGCCGAAAGACTTGGCCATCTCGCCCGGTATCAGATTGCGCAGCGACACATCGTTGGCCAGCATGACCAGCCGAACATGAGCCAGGGCGTCGGCGGGCGTCGCCCCCATGGCCACATCGCCGGTGATCACCGCTACCTCGGCCTCGAAATCGCAGCCCCAGGCTTCGTCGGCCAGGGGGATCGGATCGCGCGGACCCAGGAAGCCGTCGGACCCACCCTGGTAGATCAGGGGATCGGTCCAGAAGCTCTCCGGCATCGCCGCGCCCCGCGCCCGGCGGACCAACTGCACGTGGTTCAAATAGGCTGAGCCGTCTGCCCATTGGTAGGCGCGCGGCAGCGGGCTGGCGGCCTCGTGTTCACGGAACCGCATTCTGGGCGCCGCCCCGTGCTCCAGGCTTTCGGCCAGGCCGCGCAGGAAAGGCTCACAACGCTCCCAATCGTCCAGCGCCGCCTGCAGCGTAGGGGCGATGGCGTCGGCCGGAGCGCACCACGCAAGATCGCGGGAGACAACCACGAGGCGCCCATCGCGGCCGGATTTGAGAGAAGCGAGTTTCATCAGGTCTAGGCTCCCGGCCGCGCGATCACGACGCTGACTTTCTCGCCCGCGTCGAAGCGTGATTCACCGCCGAACACGGTAACCTCGCAAAGGATGTCGCCCCCGGTTTCGGCCTGCCAGATATAGGCCCGTTCCACGGTGACATTGCGCCCGGCCGGCGAAATGCCGTCGAAACTGTCGCCCCAGGGTGTGATCTTGCTCAGCGGCCGCCAGTCGAGGCTGAGCGCCCGGGCCAGTTCGTCCTCGGCCATGGCCTTGAGATCGGGATCGCCGGCGTCGCTGGGCATCAAGGCAACGCCAGGGGCGGCCCGGCGCTCGCCGGGCAATCCAGTCCGCGTGGGCCGGGCAGGTTCGGCTCGGCCTCCTTTCTCGCGCGCCACATCGCGCACTCTTCAGCGGCCGAGGCGTAGGATGGGCTGAAATAGGCCAGGCCCGGCGGATGGATGCCCCGGTAGGTCCAATCCGTACGAGCCTTGTCCCGATAAACCGCGACGCCGATTCGCATGCCCGGCGGCAGGCGTCCGACCCGCTCCAGGGACACCAGCCTGGCGACGGTTCGATCGACCTTGCTGGATTCGAGGTAGACATTGAACGGGCCGCCGCCGGAGTCGGCGCCGGTTTCCGAATAGAGCGAGCCGCCGGCCAGGCCGATCCAGATCGCCG
>JANYFU010000358.1 GCA_025359665.1 Caulobacteraceae bacterium | reverse complement strand
CCGTCGCCGATATCGAATACGCCGCAACCGCAGGCGCAGGCGTTGGCCTGGGATGGGGCGAGGGAGGCGGCCAGCGCGGTTAAACCCACGGCGGCGGCCGTGGCCGCCCGGCGGGCGGCCTCAAGTGCCATTGTCATGATATGATGCCCTGAGGTGATCGTGCCGCCCATGGGCGGCGATGCCCACGTGGAGCGCGGGCGGCGATGGCGATCAGATCAGGATGGGTGGGCCTCGCGAGGGCGGCGGCGGGGCCGCCAGGCCGCGGCCTGGCGCGAGATCGACTTCGCGGCGGACAGGCGCGGACTCGGGCGCGATCGCCGCCTGAACCACCCCAGCCGAGGTCGGCGGCGTGGTGGTCAATCCATGACCGACGAACGGGCAGACGCCGCCATGGCCGGATTTGCCGCCGTGGTGATGGCCGCTACCGGCTTCCCCCATCGCCATGCCGGCGGGGCCGTGTCCGGTGCAGATGACCACCGTCGGAGCGCCGCCCCGCGAGGCCATCATGAAACCTGGCGGCGAAAGCACGCCGACCATGAGGGACAGGAGGGCGATCAGCGCCCCCAGCCCTTTCCACGGTCTCGATAGCTGCGCGACGCGCGTCATGGATCGCCTTTACCGCCTCGCGGCAATCGCGGCGACATGATTTTGCAATGCGGGTGTGAGACGGCGGGCCGCGTTGGTGAGGAAAGCTCAAAACCGTTGATCAAGACGCTATCTAAGCATGCCTGGACCATGGCGATTGTCCTGGTCGCCGTACCGGCCTCGACCCAACTGGCCGCCCAAACCGCGCAGCCCGGTTCACAAACCGGGTCGCCGTCCGCCAGGCCCCGTCCCGCGCCGGTCCGTCCCCCGGCCGATGAAGACGATTCCGGGGGGACGGGCGCCAATGAACTCACCGTCACCGCGCGCCCCCGCGACTACGCCCATCAGCCCGGCGCCGTGATCGGCGACATCAAGCCGGAGCTTCAGCTCGGCCCAGCTGACATCCAGACCTATGGCGTCAGCTCGGTGACCGAACTGCTCTCTGAACTGGCCCCCGAGACCCGCAGCGACCGCGGCCGGGGAGGCGGCGCGCCGGTGGTGCTGCTCAATGGCCGGCGTATCTCCGGCCTTGGCGAGATCCAGAACATCCCCACCGAAGCCATCCTGCGGGTCGACATATTGCCCGAGGAGGCGGCGCTGAAATACGGCTACACGGCCGATCAGCGGGTGGTGAACATCGTCTTGCGCCGCCGGTTTCGCGCCATCACCGCCGAGGCGGCCGGCGGCGGACCCAGCCAGGGCGATGAAGCGACCGGTCAGGCCGAGCTCGATCTGCTGCGCATCCGCCGCGACGATCGGCTGAACCTCGACCTGCAATACAAGGGCGCCAGTGGGATCACCGATGGCGATCGAAGCCTGACGCCCGCGGCCCAGGCCCTGACCGCCAACGCCGTGCTGGCCCATCCGATGGCCGGCGGTGTCAACGCCACGGTCAACGCCACCCTGGTCGCCACCGCCAGAGACTCGCTCCAGGAGAGTGCGCTCCACCAGTACACGAATGGCTGGAACGCGCATCTGGGTTCGACCTTCAACAAGGACATGCATGACTGGCGACTGTCGCTGACCAGTGGTTACGATCACACCGACAGCCAGACTGACACCGATGTCGGCCCAGGCCGTCCTCAAGGCCTGGCGCGGCTGATTTCGGACGCGGCCAACATCCAGTTTCTGGCCAATGGGCCGTTGTTGAAGCTCCCCGCCGGCAAGCTCTATGTCAGCGCCAAGGCCGGCGACACCCAGAGCTGGCAGAGCGCGCGTTCGGCGCGGTTTGGATCCTTTCAGGCCACCTCGCTGTCGCGCAACGACGCCAACGGCCAGCTGAACATCGATATCCCCCTCACCAGCAGGTCGAACAGGTTCCTGCCGTTCCTGGGCGACCTATCGGTCAACGCCAATGGCGCGATCGATCAGCTGTCGGACGATGGAACCTTGAAAACCTTCGGTTACGGCCTGAACTGGACACCTATCCCCGGCTACACGGTGATCGTCTCCCACACCAACGATCGGGCGGCGCCGTCGATCCAGCAGCTGGCCGGGGCCCCGATCCTGACCCCCGGGGTGCGGGTGTTCGACTACGCCACAGGCCAGACCGTGGATGTCGCCCAACTCGCTGGCGGCAATCCTTCGCTGGTCGCCGACACCCGCAATGTGCTGAAGGTCGGACTGACCATCAAACCCTGGTCATCCCGTGACCTGATCATTGTCGCCAACTACAACCAGATCGCCATCAAGAACCCCATCGCGACCTTCCCGGCCGCCAGTGGCCCGATTCAGGCGGCCTTTCCGGCCCGGTTCATCCGCGACGAAAATGGCGATCTGGTCGAGCAGGATATCCGGCCGGTGAATTTCGCCCGATCGGAACGCTCTGAAATCCGCTGGGGGTTCAACTATACCCGCCCGATCGGCAAGCAGCCGACCAGAGCCGATTTCGGCCGCGCCCTGTTCGGTCCGAACGGCCCCCCGAGACGCCCCCCCGGCGATGACGGCCCACGCGGTGGCGGCGGTTCGGGCGACGGCGGCGGGGGGCGGCCCCGCTTCTCCCCGTCCGGCGCCTTCCCCACCGCTGGGCGCTTGCAGGTCGCGGTCTATCACACCCTCTATCTGACCGATCGCCAGCTTGTGCGCCCAGGCGGTCCGACCCTGGACCTGCTGAAGGGCGCGCCGATCGGCAATACCGGCGGCCAATATCGCAACGAGATCGAGGCCCAGCTGGGCATGACCCTGGCCGGATTCGGCGGACGGCTGTCGGCCGATTGGCGCCAGGGCACTCATGTGGCAGGCGTCCCTGGATCGCCGATCGGCGACCTGTCGTTCTCCGACCTCACGACACTCAACCTGCGGCTGTTCGACAATTTCGCCCAGCAGAAGTGGGCGATGAAGCGCTACCCCTGGCTGCGCGGCGCGCGCCTGAGCCTGAACATCATCAACCTACTCGACCAACGCATCCAGGCCCATGACGCCTTCGGCGCTACTCCGCTCGGCTTTCGACCCCAGGAACTGGACCCAGCCGGACGGACGATCATGTTGAGCTTCCGCAAGCTGTTCTTCTGACGCGCCTAGCCAAACGATGCGCCTGCACTAAGATGCCGGGAAAATCAGGGAGACGGCTCATGTCACGCGCAATGGCCAAGGCGGCGGCGATCATCACGATGGCGCTGGGATTGGGGGCGGCGGCGCTCGCCCAGGCTCCGGCCCAGCCGCCGCCCGACGCCCTGAGCGATCCTTCCATGAAGCGCGCCGAGGTGCTGGCCTTCGCCGGCGTCAAGCCGGGCGACAGGGTCGTGGACGTCGTCGCCGGCCGCTTCGTCCGGGCCCTGAGCCTGGCGGTCGGGCCGAATGGCAAGGTCTATGCCTTCGAGCCGGCCGAGGTGATCAAGGCGCACCCCGAGCTGCTGGGCATAATGCAATCGCTGGCCGCCACGCCGGCCTACGCCAATGTGTCGGTGCTCAACACGCCGATCGACGCGCCGGCCCTGCCGGGAGGCCTCGACGAAGTGTTCATTCGCCAGAACTATCATGACCTGCACGACAAATTCATGGGCCCGGCCGATGTGCCGGCCTTCAACCGCAATGTCTTCGCCGCCTTGAAACCCGGTGGTGTCTATGTGGTGCTCGACCACGCCGATTCGGCCGGCGCCGGCCTGAAGAACACCGACACCCTGCACCGAATCGACAAGGCTAGCGTGATCGCCGAAGTCACCGCGGCGGGCTTCAAACTCGATGGTGAGAGCATGGTTTTGGCCAACACGGCCGATGATCACAGCAAGATGGTGTTCGATCCGGCGATCCGCGGCAAGACCGACCAGTTCCTGCTGCGCTTCCGCAAGCCCGGTTGAATATCGACAAGGAGCCGACATGCCCGATGATGCGCGCGCCGACCTGAGCGGCGCCCAGGAGACCTCGGCTCGCGAAGTGATCCGACTTTGGCCGGACGGCGCGCCGCGTGGCCTTCCGGACGTCGGCACCGAGACGGCTTACGGCGGCCCGGCCGGAGTCGCCGCGGGCACGACCATGCTGCGCAATATTTCCGATCCGACCCTGACGGTTTATCGCCCGGCGCCTGGAGCGGCCAACGGCGTCGGCGTGATCGTTTGCCCCGGCGGCGGTTGGAGGATCCTGGCCTGGGAGCATGAGGGCCTGGACGTCGCGGCCTGGTTCGCCGAGCGTGGCTATACGGCTTTCCTGCTCAAATATCGGGTTCAGGCGACGCCGTCATCGCCGGCTGACTTCGAAGCGGCCATGGCGGTGATGAACAGCCAAATCGTCGCGCCGATCCCCGCCGCCAAGGCGCCCAGGGCGCTCAGCGAGCTGGTTCGCGACGACGTCTCCCGGCTGGCGCGGGAGATCGCCGCCGATGACGGCCGCCAGGCGTTGGCCATCGTCCGTGAGCGCGCCGGGGATTGGGGCATCGATCCCGGGCGCGTCGGCATGATCGGCTTTTCGGCCGGCGCCTTCCTCGCCGCCGACATCGCCATGCACCCGGGCGGTCCGCCGCTGGCCTTTGTCGCGCCGATCTATGGTGGCGAAACCAGCGGTCTGGCCGTGCCGGCCGACGCGCCGCCGCTGTTCACGGTGATCGCTCAGGACGACCGGATTCTGTTCAAGGTGGTCGAGGGTCTTTACGCCGACTGGTCGAACGCCGACCGGCCCGCCGAACTGCACATCTTCGCGAGGGGTGGCCACGGTTTCGGCATGGTGCGTCAGGGCCTGCCGGTCGATCGCTGGATCGATCTACTAGCCGACTGGCTGGCCGACCGGGAGTTCGTGTAAGAAGAGCCTATGACATCTCCCTTCGACGGCCATGAGGTTGAAAAGGCGCTGCGCCCGTCTCAACAGGGCCACGCCTTCGATCTGGACGCCGCGCTCTCCTCGGTGGTCGTGCTCCATGCCCGCGTTCCCGCCGACGCCTTCACCGCCCAGACCCTGGGCGAAGAGCGCCTGGGCAATGGCATCGTGATCGGCGAGGCGGGTCTGGTGCTCACTATCGGCTATCTGATCACCGAAGCCGACGACGTCACCCTGATAACCGGCGACGGCCGGCGCATCGCCGCCCACGCCCTGGGGGTCGATTCGGTCACGGGCCTGGGGCTGGTCCATGCGCTGGAGCCGCTGAATCTGCCGGCCCTGCCACTGGGCGACTCACGCCACTTGAAGGATCAGGACGCGATCATCCTGGCCGGCGGCGGCGGGCGCGCGCATGCTACCGCTGGGCGGTTGGTGGGCAGGGCGCCCTTCGCCGGCTACTGGGAATATCTGCTGGACGAGGCGCTGTTCACCGCTCCCGGCCACCCCCATTGGAGCGGCGCCGGTCTGATCGGCCCATCGGGCGCGCTGATGGGCGTCGGCTCCCTGCAGATGACCCAGCAGGCGCCGGGCGGCAAGCCCAGCCTGATCAATATGTGCGTGCCGATCGAGCTGTTGCCGCCGATATTGGATGACCTCTCACGCGGCCGGGCGGCCCATCCACCCAGGCCCTGGCTGGGCCTGTTTTCCCAGGATGGCGATGGCGTCGGCGTGGTGGTGCTGGACGTCTCTTCCGGTGGGCCGGCCGACCGCGCCGAGATGCGCGCGGGCGATGTGATCCTGGCCGTGGGCGGCAAGACGGTGGCCAATCTGGCGGAATTCTACACCCGCCTCTGGGCGTTGGGACCGGCCGGGGTGATGGCGCCGCTGCGCGTCAAGCGGGAAGGGGACGTCTTCGAGGTTGAGGTGCGGACCGTGGACCGGGCCGCCCGGTTGCGGAAGCGGCGGTTCAACTGACGGGCTCCATCAGTCCGCGATCCCAGGATTTCAATCAGGCTTGAACGTCTCCATCCGAACCCAGTCGTTGAGTTCGAAATTCCACGCTGACAGTTCGATGTAGCCACAGTCTCCGGCGGCGATCAGACGTTCCGCGCGCGCCCTCAGGGCTGCGACGTCGTCGGAACAGACCTCGTACGGGCGCCAGTCGCCACCCGTCCCGGGCCAACACTTGAGCCCGAATCGGCCATCGTAGCCGCTGATCGTCACCATCGACGATCAGCCCCCTACGGGATCAGCACCGTAGCCCCCGTCGTCGCGCGGCTATGCAGCGCCTCGTGCGCCGCCCGCGCCTCCGACAGCTTGAACCTCTGGTTGACCGCGATCTTCACCGCGCCGCTGGCGATAACCGCGAACAGGTCGTCGGCGGTTTCCCGCAGTTCCTGGGGTGAGCGGGTGTAGCTCGCCAGGGTTGGACGCGTCAGATAGAGTGAGCCCTTGGCCGATAGGATGCCCGGATCGAACGGCGGCACGGCGCCGGACGAATTGCCGAAACTGACCATCAGGCCACGGGTCGCCAGGCAGTCTAGCGATCCGGCGAAGGTGTCCTTGCCGATCGAGTCATAGACCACCGGCGCGCCCTCGCCGCCGGTCAGGTCGCGCACCTGTTTGACCCACGCGCCGTCGCCGCGCGCCACCAGCACATGGTCGTAGCCGTTGGCCTTGGCCAGGGCGACCTTGGCCTCGTCGCCCACCGTGCCGATCACCGTGGCCCCCAGATGCTTGGCCCATTGGCCGGCGATCAGGCCCACGCCGCCGGCCGCCGAATGGAACAGGATCGTCTGGCCCGGTTTCACGGCATAGGTGCGCTTCAACAGGTATTGCGCGGTCATGCCCTTGAGCATGCAGGCGGCGGCGGTCTCGTCGCTGACGCCGGCCGGGATCGTCACCAGCCGGTCGGCGGGAACGTTGGCGCCCTCTGAATAGGCCCCCATGGCGCCGGCATACGCGACCCGGTCGCCGGGCTTCAGCGACGTCACCCCATCGCCCACCGCCTCGACCACGCCGGCCGCCTCCATGCCCAGGCCGGAGGGCAGCGGCAGCTTGTAGAGGCCGGAGCGGTGATAGGTGTCGATGAAGTTGACGCCGATGACGGTGTGCTTGACCCGCGCCTGGCCGGGACCGGGTGGCGGCAGGTCGAACACGACAAAGTCCATCACCTCGGGGCCGCCGGTGCGGCTGATGCGGATCGCTTTCATTGGTTTCGTCCTTAGGCCGCCCGGGCCAGCATTGCTTTGCGATATGGGGTCATGTCCCATCGCGGGTATCGCGCTTGCGCCCGGGTGAGGGTGGTTTCGGTCCAGAACGGGTGGCCCGGCGGTTGCACCCCGAAGCACTCCAGTTGCTCCGGCGTCGCGTGGTCGAAGATTTTCGCCCAGGGCTGGGTGTGGTGAAACGCCCAGGCGTGAAAGCCGATCGCCTCGTCCCCCGCCGCCTTGAAACATGTCATCAGCGCATAGCGATGGCCTTTGGGCGCCGTCAGGTTGGTGCCCCGGTGCCAGATGTCGATCGTATAGGGGAACACGCTGCCGGCAGGCGCGGCGGTGGACCGCTCATAAGGCAACAGAGCCTGTTGGACCTTCGCGTGAATCTCGCCGTCGCGGGTCAAGGTGGCGTCGGGCGTCGTCACCTTCAGCGCGTCGGGCCGGGTCACATAGTGCGCCGGGCCATGCGCCTCGGTCACATCGCTGAAGTAGCACAGGATGGTGATCGAGTTCAGGTGCGCGTCTTCCGACGGCGCGGTCAAGGTGTGGTTGGCGTAGTCACAGTGGAACGGCTGGTCATAGTCGCTCTCGCCGGTGAATTTGGCCCAGGCTTGGCACTGATAGACATGCACCTTGTCGGCCTTCAGCGCCTGTTTGGCGAAGGCGATGATCGCGGGGTGCACCCCGATCAGGTTCAGGGCCGGCGAGCATTCCAGCGGCACGGGTGCGACGCCCTTGAACTGGGTCGGATGAAACCGACCGACCTGGCCGTCGAGCTTCTTCTCCAGCGCCTCATCGGCGCCCTCCACGCCGAACACCGCCTCGAAGTCGGCCCGCACGCCGGCCACTTCGTCGGGCGTGAAGAAATTATGGATCGAAACGCCGCCGTCGCGCCGCCAGGCGTCAATATGCTCGGGTCCGAAACGATCGGTCATGGCGTGTCCTTCGTCGCTGCTCGGCGATCAGATCATTTAATCACGAAGGCGCGAGGGGAGGAACCTCACCGACCCAGCGCTGACAGGGCGCCGCTGTGGGCGGAGTCGAGATATTCGTCCAGCCGAGTGACCACCCCATCCTTCATTCGCACCACCACGCAGGCCGGCATCGCCCAGGCGGTTCCGTCAGGCAAGGTCGCCTCGAGCACATGCTGCTGCAGGAACCCGTCCTTCAGCGCCTCGCGGCTCAGTACGCGATAGTGACGCTCTGGCAGCTTGCGGGCGATCCAGTTCAGCACCTTCATATTCTGGTCGACCGTCTGCTCGATCCCATCGTTGTTGTGCCAGATTCTGGCGTCCGGCGCATAGCAGGCGCGCACCGTCTCCGCGTCGCCGGCCTGAATGGCCCCCATGAACCGTTCGGCCAGGTCCAGGATTTCGGATTCGATCATGCACTTGCTC
>JANYFU010000345.1 GCA_025359665.1 Caulobacteraceae bacterium | reverse complement strand
CCATCGTCTCGACGGTCTGTCGCGGGACCGCGGGCCCCGGGCGCGAGCGGTCGTCGCTCTGGCGGAGCGGTGGGCGAAACTGGTCGATACGGGCCCGAAGGTGGCGGCGCCAAACGACGGCCTGTTACTCGCCCAGGCGTTTCCCGAGCGGGTCGCCAAGGCGCGCGGCGCCCTGGGCGAGTTTCAGCTGGCCGGTGGCCGGGGGGTGTTTGTCGAACCGACCGATTCGCTGGCCCGCGAGTCCTGGCTGGCGGTGGCCGACCTCGGCGGCGGCGCGACGCGGGACCGGATCCTCCTCGCCGCCCGACTGGATGTCCCGACCCTCAAACTGGCCCTAGGCGATCGCCTGGGATCCGATGACCGACTGGTGGAGACGCCCTCGGGCGCCTTGCGCGGTCAGCGCACTCTACGCCTCGGCGAACTGGTCGTTGAAGAAGGCCCGCTGACCGACGCCGCGCCGGAGCTGATCGAGGCGGCGCTGATGGCGGAGGCTCGCCGTAGGGGCGTGGCCGCTCTCGGCTGGACCGACGGCGCGGCGGCTCTGCGCGCGCGGATTGCCTTTCTGCGAGCCAGCGATCCCGCCTGGCCGGACTTGTCCGACGATGGCCTGAGCGAACGCCTGGACGACTGGCTGGCGCCGCTCCTGAAGGGCCGGCGGTCGTTGCGCGAGATTTCCGGGGCGGCGCTTCACGACGCCTTGCTCGGCCTGTTCCCCTGGGACCTGCAACGCCAGTTGGACGCCAAGGCGCCGGCGCGCTGGACCGCCCCCACCGGCACGTCCTTCGCCATAGACTATGGCGCCGAGGGCGGACCCAGGGTCGAACTTCGGGTGCAGGAAGTATTTGGCCTGAAGGCTCATCCCACCGTGGGGCAGGGGACGCCCTTGGCCATGGCCCTGCTGTCTCCGGCCCATCGGGAAATCCAGGTCACCAAGACCCTGCCGGCGTTCTGGGCCGGCTCCTGGAACGACGTGCGCAAGGACATGCGAGGCCGCTACCCCAAACACCCCTGGCCCGAGGATCCTTCAATCGCGGCCCCCACCACGCGCGCGAAACCGAGGCCGTAAGGGGCGCCTCAGGCGATGAGCTGGGCGTCCAGGGTGATCTCGGCCTTGAGGAGTTTCGATACCGGGCATCCGGCCTTGGCGGTCGCCGCCAGTTCCTGGAACCTGGCGTCATCGACGCCGGCGATCTTTGCTCGCAGGGTGAGATGGCTGGCGGTGATGGCGTAGCCCTCGCCGTCTCTGTCCAGGCTGACTTCGGCGGTCGTCTCCATATGCTCGGCCGTGAGATTGGCCCCGCCGAGGATCAGCGATAGCGCCATGGTGAAACAGGCCGCGTGGGCCGCCCCGATCAGTTCCTCAGGGTTGCTGCCTGGCTTGCCCTCGAACCGGCTGGCGAAGCCATAGGGATAGGCGGCGAGCGCGCCGCTCTTGGTCGAGATGGCGCCCTTGCCATCGCGAATGCCACCTTCCCAGACCGCCGAACCCGTCGTCTTCATGAATGTCTCCCGATTTGCAGCGCGTGAAACGTTCCGCGCGGCCTATGAACTCGCAACGCGCGCGGCCAAACTTGGTTCAGGCGAGCAAGAAACTCATCTTAGCCACCGGCTCCAGCGAGCCGGCTTGCGCCTTCAGAGCCACGAACGAATCCTCCGCCGCGTCGAGCGCCTGGTCGATATCGGCTGGCGTCATCGCCGCGCACAGGAACATGTTGTGCCAGGGATGCACGTAAACCCCGCGCTTCAGCATCTGCGATGACCAGAAGAAGCCCTTGCGCAGGTCCGGGTCTTCATCGAACAGGAACAGTGGCATGGTCACCGGCCCGGTCTGGCGGAAGCCGAAACCACTGGCCGCGGCCCGCTCGGCGAGACCGTCGCGCAGGCGGGTTCCCAGCCCTTCCATGTGCTCCAGATAGTCGGTCTCCCGCACCCGCCGCAGGGTTTCCAGGGCGGCAGCCATCGGCGCGGCCTGATACCAGAAGGAGCCGGTGGTGAAGATCTGCGCGGCGGCGCGCTTGGCCTTGTTGGCCCCCAGCAGGGCCGAGATCGGGTGGCCGTTGGCGAAGCACTTGCCCCAACTCGACAAATCCGGCTGGACCCCGACCGCCGACCAGCTGCAATCCCGGGCGATTCGCAGGCCCGCGCGCACGTCATCGACCACCAGCAGGGCGCCGGTGGAGTCGCACAGCTCGCGAGCGCGCCGGGCGTAGGCAGGGTCGGGCAGGACCTGGTCGGTGAAGGCGTCATGCTTCATGGGCGCGGCGAAAATGGCGGCCAGGTCGTCGCCCGCCGCGGCCACGGCGGCTTCCAGGCTGGCGATGTCGTTGTAGACGCAGAACACCTGATTGGCCTTGTCCTCGGGCGTTACCCCATTGGGCCGGGTGGCGCACCACGGGGCGGCGCCGTGATAGGCGCCCTTGGCCAGCACCACGGTCTTGCGGCCGGTGTGGGCCCGCGCCGTCATCAGGGCGATCTGCGTGGCGTCGCCGCCGTTCTTGCAGAAGATCGCCCAATCGGCGTGCGTGACCATGCGGGTGAATTGTTCGGCCAGCTCCACGATCAGGCCGGTGGGGCCGGTCATGGTGTCGCCCTGGCGCATCCGCGAGACGTAGGCGTCGTCGATCGCGTCGTCGGCGTAGCCCATAAGGTTGGGGCCATAGGCGCACATGAAGTCCAGCAGCTCGTTGCCGTCCGCGTCCCACAGCCGCGCGCCCTTGGCGCGGGAGAAGAACTGCGGATAGTCGTCCGGCAGCAGCCGTGTAGACTGGTGTCCGAACATGCCGCCCGGGATCACCGCCGCGGCGCGATCCCGAAGGTCCCGATCCCGACTGTTGGCTCGCATCTCGTTCAGTTCTCCTCTCGCGCCGAGACGCTCAGAAGGGCTGTTCCCAGCAAGGTTTGCAAGAGCGGATCGCGAGGGTAGGGCGGGTGACGGTATTGTCGAAACCCCTCGGCGAAACCGACGCCGAAATCCCGGCCCCGGCGTCGGGATTGGGCTTCCATCCCGGCGGTGAAGTCGCTGATCGCGTGCTGTTTAGCCAGCCAGGCGATCTGGCTCTGGTGAGCCTCTAGCATGCGCCGCTTGGTTGCCATGACCCCGCTGATGTCGACAGCGAAGTCGGGATGCGCGGGCCGGCCCTCGCGATCACGCCCCCCGATGGGGTCCATGAGATACAGGTGTGGGATCGCCTCCAAGGGCGCTGCGTCGCCAGTGCGGTAACCCGGCGCGGAAGCCGCGAAACAGGCGTCCCGGACCAGCAGGCTCGTTGCCTCGTGGTCGGGATGATAGTCGGCTGGCGCCGAGGTGATGACGATGGCTGGGCGGACCGCGCGGATCAGTTCGGTCACCGCCCGCCGGGAGGCGTCGTCGTTGAACACCGCCAGGTCGCCCAGACCCACGCAGCGGTAGTCCGCGCCGATCATGGCCGCGGCCAGGGTCGCCTCGCCCTTGCGAATGCGCGCCGTCTCCGCCGGGTCGTTGTCCACCGAGCCGCATTCTCCCGCGGTCAGGGTGGCGATCGTCAAGAGCAGGGACGCCGCCGCCAACACGGCCAAGGTCCCGGCGGCCAGGGTCTCGATATCGTCGGGATGGGCGTGGATGGCGAGGATGCTGGTCATCGGCTGGGGTATGAACGATCTGGCTCGTGGCGTGTTACAGGCCGATGAGTTCGTTTTGGATCGCCGGAGGAGTCAAGCGATGCTTCTGAAACTCCCGGCGGGTGGCGACACCCTTTGGATCGACCTTCTCAATCCCACCGAGGCGGAGCGTCTGGAAGCCGAGACGCTGACGGGTCTCACCCTGCCGACCTTGGCCAACCTTAGCGAAATCGAATCCTCCAGCCGGCTTCGGACGCGCGACGGGGTGTTGACGATGAGCACGCCGATGATTTCCCTAGCCGACGCTTCGCCACGAGGCCTGTCGCCGATCGGTTTTGTTCTGTCGCCAGACACGCTTGTGACCATCCGTTTCAGCCCACTGAAGGCCTTTGACGCGGTGGTCGCTGACTTCCACGCCTCACCGGAGGCGCCCACATGCGGGCTGGAGGTGTTCGTGCGGCTTTGTGATGAGATGGTCGACCGAATGGCCGACGCGCTGGAAGTCATCGCCGCCTCGCTCAACGACCTTTCGGCCACGGTGTTCAATGGCGAGGACATCAAGGGAAGGGCGGCCAAACATGCCAATAGTCGCCTGCGCGATCAGCTGAAGCTGGTCGGTCAGATGGGTGATCGCGCCTCCAACACCCGCGACGCGCTGCTCGGCGTTGGCCGCATCCTGGCCTTTGTCGGCGATCTTACCAAGGACTGGAATGAGGCTCGTTTCGAACCCAGGATCGCCAGCCTTAAACAGGATGTGACTTCGCTGAACGACTACGAGGTGCACCTGAGCGACAAGGTCCAGTTCCTGCTCGACGCCCTGGTCGGCATGATCGGCATTGCCCAGAACGATATCTTCAAGATCCTGACCATCGTCTCGATCGTCGGGATTCCCCCGACCTTGATGGCCAGCATCTACGGGATGAATTTCAAGATCATGCCGGAGCTCAGCTGGACACTCGGCTATCCCTACGGCCTGGCCGTGATCGTGGTCAGCGCGATCATCCCGGTGGCGTGGTTCAAATATCGAGGGTGGTTCTAACCCGTCGCTGCGTAAATCATCACGCCGGTCGCCACCGCCAGGTTGAGGCTGTCGGCCCGGCCGCGCATGGGAATTTTGACCGTGACATCACAGGCCGCGGCAAGCTGTGAGGTCAGGCCCGCCTGTTCATTGCCCATCAAGATCAGGGTGGGATCCCGATAGATTGCGGCGCGAAAATCGGCTTCGGCGGTCAGCAGAGTCCCCACCACCGCGCCGGGCCAGGTGGTCCGCCAGTCGATGAACGCTTCGGCGTCCACCTTGGCGATTGGAACCGCGAACACCGAGCCCATGGTCGCCCGCACGCACTCCACCGAATAGGGATCGCAGCATTCGCCGATCAGGATCAGTCCGCCGCAGCCCGCCGCGTCGACGGTCCTGATGATGGTTCCCAGATTGCCGGGATCACGCACCGCTTCGAGGGCGACCCAGCAACGCGAGGCGCCTGGATCGAGGGCCGAGAGGGGCGTGAAGGCCTGTTCGAAGACCCCTAGCACAGTCTGGGGATTGTCCCGACGGGAGATCTTGGCAAGGACGGCCGGACTGACGATCAGGGTCTCTCCGGCCAACGCGGCGGCGCGTTGGAGCAAGGGGTGATCCGCCGCCTCGGCATGAAGCAGGATGCGCGGGACCCGGCCAAGATCGACCGCCTCCGCGACGCTCTTCAAACCCTCGACGAGAAACAATCCGGTTTCCTGGCGGGCCTTGCGCATATGCAGCGCACGCACCGCCTTGACGGTCGGATTGGTCAGAGAGGTGACGACGCGGGTCGTCGTCGCGCCGCCGCTCAAGACGCGCTCCATCGGGCGAAAAACGACAGACCCATGCCGTGCCGACCCCCGGCTTCCATCAACGCCAATTCTCCCCAGTCGATGACACCCTGGCGGCCGCCCAGCGCGCCCTCCAGGAGTCCGGCCAAGGCGAGACCCGAAATCCGTTCGGAATAGGCGTTGAGAAGAAGAAACGAGGCGTCGTCGCTCAGCAGGGCGGTGCAGTTGCCGATCAAGGCCGGGAGGTCATTGTACAGCCGCCAGACCTCGCCAGTCGGCCCCCGGCCGTATTTGGGCGGATCGAGAATGACGCCGTCATAGCGCGCGCCTCGGCGAACCTCGCGTTGGACATATTTACGGGCGTCCTCGCAGATCCACCGGACGGGCGCGTCATCCAGACCGGACAGGGCGGCGTTCTCTCGCGCCCAACCGACTGCTTTCTTCGAGGCGTCGACGTGGGTCACGGATGCGCCGGCGGCGACCGCGGCGAGACTGGCCATGCCAGTATAGCCGAATAGATTGAGAATTTTCTGACCGGGTCTCGAATTTCGCAGGCGCGCATCAAGCCAATCCCAGTTCGCGGCCTGCTCCGGAAATACGCCAAGGTGACGAAAGGCCGTGAGGCGAGCGTTGAAAGTGACGGATCCCCAGGTCATTGGCCAAAACGGCGGCACGTCGCCGGTGATCTTCCAGCGGCCGGCGTCCTCTTCGTCGGCCGGCTCGAACACCGCGTCGGCCGCGCCCCAGACGTCGGGTCGCAGGCTGGGCGACCAGAGGCACTGAGGCTCTGGCCGCACCACGGTCCAACGGCCGTAGCGCTCAAGCTTGCGACCATCGCCACTGTCCACCAACCCGTAGTCGGCCCAGCCCGGGGTTCGCAGAACCTGTGGCAAAGCGGCGATGGTGGGACGGTTCATCCCGGGGACTTACCTTCCACCGGGTCAGCGCGTCCAGTCGTGGTGGTTTCGGAAGGGTCGCAATTGCCGCACCGACGCCGCGGAGCCTTGCGGCGCGGCAAATTTTTCCCTCTATTGCCGGGTCTTAACAGACCTGGGACCCCTTCGCCGTGAACGAGATCCTCAACAAGCCGGTGAAATCGGCCCGCAAAGCCAAGGGCGACGGCCACCTGCGAAGGGCGGAAATTCTGCGGGCCGCTGAGCGAATATTCATCGCCGAGGGCTATGAAGGCGCCACCATCCGCAAGATCGCGGACGAGGTCGGCGTTTCATCGACCTGCCTATACATGCATTTCCGCGACAAGGATCAGATCCTGCTGGAAATCTGTACGGTCGCCATGGAGGAACTGCTCGCCATGAACAGCGAGTTCGCCGCCCGCCCCGTGGATCCGGTGGAGCGGGTGCGCATGATGCTGACGGCCTATGTGGAATTCGCCCTGGAGAACCCCAACGCCTATCGATTGATTTTCTGCGCGTCGCCGCTGGCCACATCGGATCAGAAACAGCGGATTACCCTGGAGCTCGGCGCCCAGTGTTTCGAGCGCTTCTCCGGCGTGATTCGCGAGATCACCGCCCAGGGACGCCTGAAGATCGGCGATCCCCGCACAGTGCATCAGGCCATGTGGTCGGCCTGCCACGGGCTGGTGTCGCTGATGATCACCAAACCCAATGTAGATTGGGCCGAACCCAAGGAGATCACCCGGGTGATGATCGATGGGTTGTTGTTCGGCCTGATCACCGACTGACGTCCATGGGCGCCCCGGACGATAGGGCGCGCGCCACGATTTGGCCGGTCGCCGGCCTTCTGCTGTACTTGGCGGCCGTCTCGCCGGCAGGGGCGCGAGTGTCTCCACGCGTGATGTCCCTGGATCAATGTGCCGATCAATTCGTCGTGGCGATGAGCCCCCGAAGCGCGATCGTCGGTCTTTCCCCGCGCGCGCGCAATGCTGATTCCCTGCTCGCGGCCCGGGCGGTGGGGCTGCCCCTCCGAAGGGTGGACAGCGAATCGGCATTGGCGGCGCGGCCACAAGTCGTCGTGCGCTATTGGGGGGGCGATCCCGCCCTGATCTCGGAACTGAAACGCCGTGGCGCGCGGGTGACGACTATCGAGGACTCAACCGATTTTGCCGGCGTCCGGCGCAATGTCCGGGCCGTGGCCGCGGCCCTTGGCCAGGATGCCGTCGGAGAAGCCCTTTTGCGGCGCATGGATGACCAGCTGACGGCAAGTCGAGGCGCCTGGGGCGGTCAGGGCGCGCTTTACCTGACTTCGGGGGGCGCGACCGCTGGAACCGGCACCTTGATTGATTCCATCATGCGTGCGGCGGGCCTCCGGAACCTCACCAGGGGAGCGGGCTACCGGGAGGTGTCACTTGAACAGCTGGAGATGGATCCTCCAAAGGCGGTGGTGAAGGGTTTCTTCGACGCGCCGGGCCAGGCCCGGGCCTATTGGGGGCCAGGACGACACGGCGCCCTGGCGCGCCTCACCACAGGGCGGGATCTGGTGTCGTTGCCCGCCGCCTTGCTCGGTTGTCCGGCGTGGTTCGCCGGCGACGCCGTCGCGGCTCTGGCCTTGGCCGCGCCTCGACCGCCGGTCGGCCGTCGCGCGCCAAACTCGTGAAGCCCGGCCCCGATTCGCGCCTGATCCTGGCACTCACCGGGTTTCTGGCGGCTGTCTCCGCCCTGGCTATCGGCCTGGGGGAAACGTCGTTGTCATCCACCCAGTATCATCAGGCGTTCATCGACATGAGTTCAGCGCCGGCCCAGATTCTGTGGTTCATCCGCGCGCCGCGCGCGGTGGCCGCCGCCCTGGTCGGCTCGGCCCTGGGGCTCGCCGGGGCCGTGATGCAGGGCCTGTTGCGCAACCCCCTGGCCGACCCCGGTGTTCTGGGCGTTTCGGCGACTTCGGCCCTGGGCGCGGCCCTGGTGATCGCGCTCGGGCTGGCGGCGACACCCTGGGCGGTTCAGATAGCCGCCCTGGGCGGCGCGCTGGTGGCTGGCGTCCTGCTAACCCTGCTGGCGGCGCGTCTTGCTGAGCCTCAGACCCTGATCCTGTTTGGCGTGGCTCTGTCATCCCTTGGTGGGGCGGCGACGGCGCTGGTGTTCAATCTCTCGCCGTCTCCAGTCGCGACGGCCGAAATCCTGTCCTGGTTGCTGGGTTCGGTCGCCAATCGGGATTGGTTGGCTGTGGGAGTCGCCGCCGTCCCCGCGGTTGCGGGCGCGGTCCTCTGCCTATGGTCGGCCCAGGCCCTGAGAATGCTGACCCTGGGCGAGGAGACCGCCGCGCTGTCGGGACTGAGGATGGCCAGCTTGCGCGCGGCGGCGGTGGCGGGCGCCGCCCTGTTGACGGGCGCCGCCGTGGCTCTGGCGGGCGTGATCGGTTTCGTGGGCCTGGCGGCGCCACATCTCGTCCGGGGCAGGGTGTCGGACGACCCGGCGCGGACCCTGATCCCGTCCACGATCGTCGGCGCGATTCTGCTGGTCGCCGCCGATCTCGCCGCGCGCATGATTCCCTCGTCGGAGGAGCTGAAGCTGGGGGTGGTCACCGCCCTGTTCGGCGCGCCTTTGTTCGCCATGGTGTCCTGGCGCGCCGCCCGAAGCTGGCGCGGATGACCGAAGCGCTCACCCTGATCGAAGCCAGCGTGACGCTCGGTGGCCACCTAGCCCTCGACAGGGTCAGTCTGACCGTGCGTGGGGGCGAGGTGCTCGGGGTGCTGGGCGCCAATGGCGGGGGTAAGACCACCCTGCTTAGAGCGGCTCTTGGACTTGCACGCCTGACCTCTGGCGAGGCTCGGCTTGGCGGTCTGCCTGTCGGATCCCTTAACGAGTTCCGGCGCGCCTCGCTGGCGGCCTATCTACCGCAGGAGCGGCGGGTCGGCTGGAACCTTCCGGCCTGGTCCGTCGCGGCCCTGGGGTTGCCCCATCTCTCGCCGGCCAAAGCCCGGGCGAAAGCCTTGTCCGCCCTGGCCGAAGTGGGACTGGCTGCCCTGGCCGAGCGCGGCGTCATGGATATGTCGGGCGGAGAGCGGGCGCGGGTGTTGCTGGCTCGACTGATCACCACCGGCGCGCCGCTGCTGGTGGCGGACGAGCCCGCGGCGGGTCTCGATCCGGACGCTCAACTTCAGGTCATGGAGCTTTTGCGGTCGAGGGCGGCCAAGGGCTCGGCCGTCGTGGTCAGCCTGCATGACTTGACCCTCGCGGCCCGGGGTTGCGACCGGCTGGCCATTCTGGCCGCGGGCCAGTTGGTCGCCTTGGGTCCGCCCGAACAAGCGCTGTCACCTGATATACTCAGGCAGGCGTTCGGGCTCGATGGTGGCCTCATACCCACGCGGTTTGGATCGGTGATTGCCGCGACCAGGGTTGCTAAGGAAGCCAACCCGGACAATCCGGGAAGGGTCAACGACCAGCTGGCATGATCGGCGCGGTGACTACCGCGCTCGTCAACGCGGGCGCGACGGGCTGCGAGATGTTCGCCACCGGCTGGTAGCCATAGGCGCCACGCTTGAGATCCGAAGCCAGGGTAATCGGCGTCGTGCCACCGTTGAGACGCGCGCGATAAACCTGCGCGGCTTCCAGCACGCGCATCACATAGTCCCGTGTCTCCGAAAACGGGATGCATTCGATGAAATCCAGCGGATCCACCGTCGAGCCCCTGGGATCGCCACAGATACCCGCCCATTGGGTCGGGCGGGATGGGCCGGCATTGTAGGCGGCGGCGGCCATCACATAGGAGCCGCTGAACTGGGCCACCAATTGGCCGAGGTAGACCGATCCAACCTTCATGTTGAAGTCCGGGTCCTCGAGGCGGCCCCATCCCAATCCGGAGCGGCGCGCGACCGATTGAGCGGTGGCCGGCATCAGTTGCATCATGCCGCGCGCGCCGACGCCGGAGCGGGCGTTCGGATCGAAACTGCTTTCCTGGCGCGTGATGCTCAGAACCAAGGGCGCCTCGGCCCCGTCGGCCACAAATGGAGGATTGCGAACCGGATAGCCACGCTCGGGCAGGATGAAGCCCCGTTTCGCGGCGTTGCGGACCACCCGCATGGAGAGTTCCTGCTCCCCATAACCACGCGCCAGATCCACCAGCATCGCTTCCTCGGCGCCGGTGGGAAGCGACTCCGAGAGTCCTGTCACGAAAGTCCGCACACCTTCATGGTTGCCCATCGCGTACAACAGACGCGTGGCCCGCACCGCGTCATGCGTCTCGAATCTGACCTGGTCGGCGGCCGTGATATCGGGATCGCGCCCGAGAACCAGATCCGCCTTGCCGCCTTTGGTGGCCGCGAGCTGGCCATAGAAGGTCGTGTAGTAGCGGGAGGCCTGTTCGTAGAAAATCTGCGCAGCCACGGGATCGCCTTCGGCCTCGGCGGCGCGTCCGCGCCAATAGAGGGAGCGGCTCTGAGTGAGCGGTGAAAGACCCGCGGCCCCAAGTCGGGCGAAGTGTTGATCGGCCAGATGCGGATCCTTCAGCCGCGAAAAGGCGATCCAACCCGCATAGAACTGGGCGTTGGCGGCGTCCGCCCCAGTCGTCAGGCCCGAACGCGCGGCCACCTGATAGGCTGAGGCGATGTCGCCGGCCTGCAGGGCTCCCACCACCAAGGCCCCATGTTTCCACAGGCGCGCCGCGGCCTTTTCGTCTGGTAGCGTCGCCGGCAGGTAGTTGATCAGGGCCAGGGCGCCGGCAATGTCGCCGCGATCACGCAGAGCCATAACCCGTTCATAGACAAGGCCGGGGCTGACCTGATCGGCCGGCGGCAGGGCGTCGATCAGGCTCTGCGCGCCGACGTCGCCGCGGCGGACGGCCATCCGGGCCTGGGCGATAGCCTGCTGGTCTGGAGGCAGCAAGCGTAACAGATCGAGGGCGGCGTTTCCCTGGGCGCCGTAGAGCAGGAGGTCTTCGCGAGCCACATGGTCGACACTGGTCAGCACATCACCGAACCTAGCCAGCACGGCGCTCTGGGTGTCCTGGTCAAAGGTCAGGGTTCTCCAGGCTTTTCGAAGCACGGCGGCTGCGGCGTCGGCTTGCCCCAACTGCCGCAAAGCGCCCACCAATCCCATGGCGCCTTCCGGCGTGATCGGATCGCTCCCGCCAAACCAGGCGACCACCGCCGCTGGCGACAAACCCGACCGATCGATCAATTTTTCGGCGGCTGTTTGACGGCGTGATGGTCTCGGCCAGTCTTGCAGTTCGCGGCGGGCTTCGTCCGCCTGGTCCCAGGTCATCACCTCGGGGGTGGCGTCTGCCAGGGCCCACAGCGCGATCTTCCGCGCCAAGGGATCATTGGTCTGATCCAACAGGTTCCTGACACGGGCGCCATTGCCAGATTTCGCCGCCGCCAGAGCGAGCATGGCTGATTGGGTGTCGGCGGGCACGGTGGCGGCTGCGCCGGCCAGAGGCGAATCTCCCGCCAGCCCCTGGGCCGCCGCCAGGCCGGTGAACGCCAGAACCGCGCTCAACGCCAGAGGTGTTCCGCGAAGCCCAAAACCCACGTTTTCACCACTCCTTGTCCGCCGCGCTGTTCGGCCGATATCCGACTCGGCAATCGCGCGGTTGCCGACGCCATGGGCCAAGCCCTATTGTCCGCCACTTCGACGAGACCGCAACAGCTGCCGACAGGATCACGATTTTTTGCATCACATGACCCCAAATCCTTTCAAAGGCGTGATCACGGCGCTGGTGACCCCCTTTTCGGGCGGGAGCATCGACGAGAAAGCCTTCGCGGCCCTGATTGAACGCCAGATAGCCGGCGATGTGCATGGGCTGGTGCCCGTGGGCACCACGGGCGAGACATCGACCCTGAGCCATGACGAACACAAACGGGTCGTCAGTCTGTGCGTCGAGATGGTGGCTGGACGCGTTCCGGTGATTGCCGGGGCGGGGTCGAACGCAACCGACGAAGCCGTCGATTTCGTACGCCACGCCAAGGCAGCCGGCGCGGACGCTGCCCTCGTGGTGACACCCTATTACAATCGACCGAGCCAGGAGGGGCTTTATCAGCACTACAGCGCGATCAATGATGCCGTGGAACTCCCTGTTTTTATTTATAATGTTCCTTCTAGAACGAGCGTCGACATCACCAATGACACCTTAGCCCGTCTTGCCCGTCTGCCCAATGTCATTGGCGTGAAAGACGCCACCGGCGACATGGCGCGGGCCAGTCTCCAGCGCCGATCGTGTGGCGAGGGGTGGGTCATGCTGAGCGGTGATGACCCCAGCGCCCTGGGTTACATGGCTCATGGTGGCCATGGGTGTATTTCGGTTACCGCCAATGTGGCCCCAGCCGCCTGCTCGGCCTTCTTCAACGCCTGCCTTTCTGGTGACTGGTCCACCGCTTTGGTGCTTCAGGACCGGCTCGTGCGTCTGCATCGGTCCTTGTTTCTCGACGCCTCGCCCGCGCCGACGAAATTCGCCCTGGCTCATCTCGGGCTGTGCCACGAGGAAGCGCGGTTGCCGATCATTCCCTGCGCGGCGGCGCACCATGATGAAATCATCGCGGCGATGGGCGAGGCTGGGGTCGTCCGATGACCACCAAATTGATCGCCGAAAACCGGCGGGCCCGGTTTGACTATTTTCTTGAGGAAACCTTCGAAGCGGGCATCTCTCTCACCGGTTCCGAGGTGAAGAGCCTGCGATTGGGCAAGGCCAACATCGCCGAATCCTATGCGGGCGCGGATGGACGGGAGCTTTCTCTCGTCAACGCCTATATTCCCGAATACGGCCCAGCCAATCGCTTCAATCACGAGCCCCGTCGTCCGCGACGCCTGCTTCTGCATCGCAAGCAGATCGACAAGCTGCTGGGCGCCGTCCATCGCGACGGCCGCACGATCGTGCCGACCCGTCTCTATTGGAATGAAAAAGGGATGGCGAAACTGGAACTGGCGCTGGCGAAGGGCAAGTCGGCTCCGGACAAGCGCCAGACGGTCGCCGATCGCGATTGGAAACGCGAACAGGGTCGCCTGATGCGCGACAAAGGGTAGTTGGCGGATTTGATTCGAGCGCGTAGCTTTGGTTAGGTGAATAGCGACCGCTGAACAATGGGGAGTCGGAAACGTGCCACTTCCACTGACATGGGCCTTGTGGACGTTGTGGGCATTTGGTTGCGCCATGGCGATCCGGGTCACGGTTGTGCGGTTTTTCAAACCTTCGCTCTACCCTGTCGGTCCTTATGTCGCCGCCTATGTGACCTGGGTTGTGCTGTTCGCGATCTGTATGGCGTTGGCGGTGCTGATGGGGTTCCGGCTGCATGATATGGAAATCCATGGCGGACCGCGTCACTTTGGCGATTTCCTGGCCTATTTCTCGCCTTTCGGACTCCCCCTGCTGGCCGGCGCCCCGCTGGTCCTGGTGCTCGACCTTTCGATGAGCGTCAGTCGATGGTTCGTAAGTCCCAAACGGCGGGCTTAGGCCAACAGCGCCCTGGCCCGCTGAAACACCGCCTCGAACATGGAGGGGGTCAAACGGCCGGTATTGGTGTTCAACCGCGAGCAATGATAGCTATTGATCACCCTATAGCCAGCCGCCTCGCTCTCGGCGCCGTGGCCCGATGCACCGGCGGAGCCCGGCAGACCCAGGGCCTTCATCACATTTCGGCGGGCGACGTCACCCAGAGTGACGATAACTCGCAAACGCGGCAGGGCGGCGATTCTGGCGCTAAGAAACGGTCGGCAAGCCGCTTCCTCGGCAGGCAGGGGCTTGTTCCCCGGCGGCGCGCACCTCACCGCATTGGTGATCATGCAGTCGCGAAGCATGAGTCCGTCATCGGGTCTGGCGTCGTAAGTTCCTACGGCAAAGTTCTGTTTTAGTAGTGTTTCGTAGAGCAAGATACCAGCGAAGTCGCCGGTGAAGGGGCGTCCTGTGCGGTTCGCGCCCTGCCGCCCCGGCGCTAGGCCGACGATCAGCAGGCGCGCCGAAGAGTCGCCGAAAGACGGCGCCGCGCCATTGAACCAATCACCGTGGGCGGCCCGGTTTTCAGCGCGATAGGCAGTCAGCCGCGGACAGAGCGGACAATCTCTGAGAGGTTCGGAGGCGGATTCAGTCATCGACCGGTTCGCGGTTCTCCTGCAGGAAGCGGGGCAGGCGATCGCGGGGCGCGCGGCCGATAATGTCGGACAAATCCGCCAGATCCACAAAAGAGTCCGCCTGACGACGCAAGTCGTCGGATGCCATGGGGGGCTGGGACTTGAGTGTGGAAACCACCGTGACGCGGACACCTCGGCGCTGCACCGCGGCCACGAGATAGGCGAAATCGCTGTCGCCGGAAAATAGAACGAAATGATCGGCCTTGGGCGCGAGTTCCAGCATGTCCACTGCCAGCTCCATATCCATATCGCCGCGATAGCGTTTGCGCCCCTCGCGATCAGTGAATTCCTTGGCTGGCTTGGTCACAAGGGTGAAGCCGTTATAGTCCAGCCAGTCGACGAGGGGGCGGATCGGGGAATAGTCCTGATCCTCCACGAGGGTCGTGTAGTAGTAGGCTCGGATAAGCAGGCCACGTTTTCGGAACTCGTCGAGCAACCGCTTGAAGTCGATGTCGAACCCAAGATTCTTCGCGGCGGCGTGGAGGTTGGCCCCGTCGATGAACAGGGCGAGGCGGTCGGTTGGATAAAAGGTCACGATAAATCCTTGTCAAATATAAAAAATAGAAATTTTCATGGAGCAATCTGTGTCGCTCTTGGATCTAATCTTCGCGGGCAGTATCCGTCAGTACGAGCTCAGTTGGAAGCCGTGCTGGACGCGTTTCCGGGCGCCGGGCTCAAAGTCGCCGCAGCCTCGCGTTGGTGGCGATCAACGGCTTGGCCCGATGCGGCGCACCCTGACTATCTAAACGGCGTCGCCCTTGTCGAGACGGGGCTTGATCCGAGAGAAACGCTTGAATCCTTGCTACGGCTGGAGGTGGCGTTCGGTCGCCATCGCGGGGCGCTGAACAGTCCGCGCACCCTGGACCTTGACCTGATCGCGCACGGGCAGGCGATTAGAAATGAGCCGGATTTCAGCCTGCCACACCCTCGGGCTCATGACCGCCTATTCGTTATGGGTCCACTGGCGGAGATTGCGCCGACCTGGGTGCACCCCGTTCTGCGGAAAACCGCGGCGGCCCTGGCTTTGACCGCGGAGGTCGGTGTTGATGCGGCGCCTCTCATTGCAAAATCGGGCGGGGACGACTATGATTGAGGATTGATCACCTTATCTGTGAGAGTTCATGGCCCGCGTCACCGTCGAAGATTGCGTCCTCAAGGTTCCCAACCGATTCAACCTCGTTCTGTTGGCGGCTAATCGCGCGCGCGCCATCGCCGCCGGTTCGCCCCTAACCCTCGACCGGGACAACGACAAGAACCCGGTGGTGGCCCTGCGTGAAATCGCCGAGGACATGGTCAATCCGACCGAACTGCGTGAGACGCTGATCAGCAGTCTGCAGCGGGTGGACGAACATTCCGAAGCCGAGGAAGAGGCTGAAACCTTGGCCCTGCTGGCCGACCCCAGCCACGCCCAGATGAGTGAGCAGGAACTGGTGCGCGCCCTGCAGAGCGACCGGGATGGCGGCCAGGAGGAGCGCTACTGAGCCTCGAGGCCGTCCAAGCTTCCGCTCCACCTGCAAGCACGCCCGCCCTGACGTCGGAGCCGCCTCCGGCCAAGCCCAAGGCGGCGGCGCCCAAATTCCTACGTCAATATGAATTGATAGAACGCGTCCGCGCTTACGATCCAAGCGCGGACGAGGCGTTGATAAATCGCGCCTATGTCTACGCCGTGCGGATGCACGGCAACCAGAAACGAGCCTCGGGCGATCCCTATTTCGCGCACCCGATCGAGGTGGCCGGTATCCTGACCGACTACCGCCTGGACACTGCCAGCATCGTAACAGCGCTGCTCCACGATGTGATCGAAGACACCGACGTGACCCGTGAGGAGATCGACCGGCTATTTGGGGCGGAAGTGGGTGAACTGGTTGAGGGCGTCACCAAGCTCTCGCGCCTTGAGGCCAGCGCCGACTACAAGCGACAGGCCGAGAACCTTCGGAAGTTCATACTAGCCGTCTCGAAGGACGTGCGGGTGCTGTTGGTGAAGCTGGCTGATCGTCTGCATAACATGCGCACCCTGCAGTTCATCAAGAGCCCCGCGAAACGCGAGCGAATTGCTCGCGAAACTCTGGACATTTATGCGCCGCTGGCCAGATCGATCGGCTGCCACCGCATTTGCTCGGAATTGGAAGAGCTGGCTTTCACCCATCTCAATCCCAAGGCGCGCGATGCGATCATTCGCCGCCTGGACGGACTGCGGGCTGGGCAGGGGGGCGCCGTCGCCCTGGCCAACGCCGAGGTCGCCAAGGCGCTACAAGCCGCGGGCGTCACCTGCCGTGTGGTTGGACGTGAGAAGAACGCCTATTCGATCTGGCGCAAGCTACAGCGAAAATCCCTTGGGTTTGCTCAACTTTCGGACATCTATGGTTTCCGTGTGATCGTCGAAACCGAGGACGACTGCTATCGGGCTCTAGGGATCATTCATCGCGCATGGCCCTGTGTGCCCGACAGGTTCAAAGATTTCATCTCGATTCCTAAGCGCAACAACTACCGCTCGATCCACACCACGGTCGTCGGACCCCGCGCCATGCGGATTGAGATGCAGATTCGCACCGAGGCGATGGACCGGGTCGCCGAACAGGGCGTCGCCGCCCACTGGCGCTATAAAAACGAGACCTATGCCTTCGACCCCGAATCGGCGGCGGAAGCGGGCGGTTCCGACCCACTGCTCAACATTCGACAACTGGTGCAAGTGCTGGAGCAAGGCGGCGACGCGGACGATCTGCTTGAGCACGCCAAACTCGACATGTTTCTCGACCAGGTATTTGTTTTTACGCCCAAAGGCCGCCTCGTCAGCCTGCCGAGCGGGGCCATGCCCCTGGATTTTGCCTACGCGGTGCACACAAATGTGGGTGACACCTGCCTAGGCGTTAAGATCAACGGCGAGCTCCGGCCATTGCGAACGGTGCTTACCAACGGTGATGTGGTTGAAGTCGTCAGGGGGGTCACGCCGTCAACGCCGGTGGATTGGCCCAGCCTGACAGTGACGGGCCGCGCACGGTCCGCGATCCGTCGCCACATGCGCCAGTCGGAACGCGGAGAGTATCAGCGGCTCGGCAAGATCGCCCTGGAAGATACCTTCGCACGAGCCGGAAAGTCCCTCTCGGAGTTGTCTCTGCGTCCGGCCTTGGATCGGTTCGCGGCCTCGGCTGAAGCGGAGATTTTCCAGGCGGTCGGTCGGGGGCGAATTTCGCCGACCCAGGTGCTGGAGGCTGTCTTTCCAGGTCTCACCGACACAGCCAAGGCGGCGGCCACGGCGCGCATACGCATCGACGATCGCCTGGCCCCCCTCTATCTGCGTGGCAGTGGGTTGGTGGAGGGCGAGGCGCTTCACTTCGCGCCGTGCTGCAACCCTCTGCCCGGCGACCGGATCGTCGGGATCGCCCAACCCGACAACAGTTTGGCGATCCACACGATCGATTGCGGGAGTCTGGCGCAATATGAAGACCGGGAGTCGCTGTGGCGGGATCTGCAGTGGACCGTCGAGGCCGAGCGCAACACGCTGTCGGATGCGCGTCTCAACGCCACCATTCGTGACGCCCCAGGCGTCATGGGCCAAGCCTGCACCATCATCGGCGAGGCCGGCGGCAACATCATCGGCGTCAATATGAGACGCCGCCACTCGGATTTCTTCGATGTCGACTTCGATATCGAGGTCAAGGATGCCCGTCACCTCACTCACATCGCCGCCGCCCTTCGCGCCAACCCCAGCATCGAGACCGTCGAGCGGGCGCGAGGTTGAAGGAATCAAGGATATTCCCGGCCATCGCGTCGGTGTATTCAGCCACCCATGACAAACGAAGACGTCCTGAAGGAATTCCGCGAAGCCGGCGCCCTGCGTGAAGGGCACTTCATCCTGTCATCGGGACTGCACAGTGGCGTCTTCCTGCAGAAGAACCTGGTGTTCATGCACCCGGACCGTTGCGAGCGCCTCTGCCGAGCCCTCGCAGCGGCTATCACCGCCAAGGTCGGGCCGGTCGACGTCTGCGTCTCTCCGGCTGTTGGTGGCATCATCCCCGGCTATGAAACCGCCCGCCATCTGGGCGTGCCGTCGATCTATGTCGAGCGGGAGGCGGGGGTGTTCAAATTCCGCCGGGGTTTCGGCATCAAGCCCGGCGCTCGCGTGGCGATGGTCGAGGATATAGTTTCCACTGGTCTTTCCTCGCGAGAGTGCGTGGAGGCTATCCGCGCCGCGGGCGGCGAGGTGGTCTGCGCGGCTTGCCTCGTGGACCGCTCTGGTGGCCGCGCCGATTCCGGCGCCCCGATGGTCGCCCTCGCGACACTTGATGTTCCGGCGTGGCCAGCCGACGCACTGCCGCCTGAACTGGCGGCTATTCCCACCGAAGACCCCGGTAGCCGGAGGCTTGGCGCATGAGCGTTCGTATCACTCCCCAACAGGCCCCGCCCCTCAGGCTCGGCATCAACATCGATCACGTGGCCACGATCCGGAACGCGCGCGGAGATGCCTATCCTGATCCGGCCCGCGCCGCCGAGGTGGCGATGCTGGCCGGAGCTGATGGTATCACCGCGCACCTGCGCGAAGATCGCCGTCACATTTCAGACGCCGATATCGATGCGCTGGCGGCGCTGACTCGGCGGCGCGGCCGGCCCCTGAACCTCGAGATGGCGGTGACCCTCGAGATGGAAGCCATAGCCCTGGCTCACAAGCCGCATGCCGCGTGCCTGGTTCCGGAACGGCGGGAAGAGGTCACCACGGAGGGGGGCCTGGACGTGGCGGGCCAGCACAATCGGATCGCGCCGGTGGTCGGCAGCCTCAAGGCGGCGGGTGTGCGGGTGTCTCTGTTCATCGAACCCGACCCACTGCAAATCGCGGCCGCTCACGCTGTCGGTGCCCATGTTGTCGAGTTGCATACCGGCGCCTACTGCTTGGCTGTGCGCGAGGGTCGGCCCGAGGCGGATGCGCTATTCAACCGCCTTCGCGAGGGCGCGGCCCTGGCCGCCAGCCTGGGCCTGGAGGTGCACGCCGGTCATGGCATCGACTATGAGACCGTTTCCGCGGTGGCGGCCATTCCGGAGCTTGCGGAGCTCAACATCGGTCACTTCCTGATCGGGGAAGCCATTTTTACCGGCCTGGACGCCGCTATCCGCCGCATGCGCGCTCTGATGGACGCCGCCCGTGCAAGAACTTGGGCGGATCCCGAGTCTCAAGAGGCGGCGGCTTGATTCTCGGCATAGGTTCCGACCTCACCGACATCCGTCGTATCGAACAGACACTCGCCCGGTTCGAAGGTCGATTCGAGGCGCGCGTGTTTACAGATATCGAGCGCGCCAGGTCGGATCGAAAGCCAGGTCGCGCCGCCAGTTATGCGAAGCGGTTCGCCGCGAAGGAGGCATGCGCCAAGGCCCTGGGCACGGGAATTCGGAGGGCAGTGTTCTGGAAGGACATGGGCGTCGTCAATGCCCGGTCCGGCCAGCCGACACTGGCGCTTACTGGGGGGGCGGCCGAGCGCCTGGCGGCCTTGACGCCTCCCGGAACCCGCGCCGTCATCCACCTCTCGCTGACCGATGATCACCCCTATGCCCAGGCGTTCGTGGTTATCGAGGCCATCGCCGGCCAGCCGGCAACGCCAGGCCCCTAGGCCCGCGCGGCCATCATCGGCGCGTCGATCGCCCGATCCCCCCAATCCGTTCTTGAAAGCCCTTTCCATGACCCACGTTCAAGCCGCCGAAAAGGAGGTGAAAACCAGACCGAGCGCGGCCGGCGAGGCCATCGAGATGGTCAAGACCGTTGTCTTCGCGCTGGGCATCGCCTTGGTGATCCGCACATTTCTCTTTCAACCCTACACGATCCCCTCGGGTTCGGAGGAACCCAATCTGTATCGTGGCGACTACATCATCGTGTCGAAATGGTCGTACGGCTTAAGCCATCACTCAATTCTGGGCAGCCCGCCGTTGTTCAAGGGCCGGCTGTTTTTCCATGCGCCCACACGCGGAGATATCATCGTTTTCAAACTGCCCAGCGACGGTCACACGGACTACATAAAGCGGTTGGTGGGCCTTCCTGGCGATCGGATTCAGGTTCGTCAGGGCCAACTCGTCATCAACGGCAAGCCACTGACCAGGCGGGCCGAAGGCATGGCCCAGGCTGTCCAAAGCCGGGGACCCTATAGTGACCCCGCGCCCATTCCCGCCGCCATGGTTCGCGAAACCAATCCCGAAGGCCGAACCTACCTTACCCAGATGCTGTCCGACGGCGGCCAGGCCGACAACACAGCAGTCTATGTCGTGCCCCAGCACTGCTATTTCATGATGGGGGACAACCGCGACAACTCCGCTGACAGCCGCTTTGATTCCGGGCTCGCCCCAGACGATTCGAAACTGGGAGGATGCGGCTGGGATAGCCGCGTGGACGCCGCCGTCGGTAACGGTTCGGGTGTTGGTTTCGTGCCGGAGGAAAACCTTGTGGGTCGCGCGCGGCTTATTCTGCTGTCATGGAACACCGGCGTGGACGAGTGGCACAATACGGGAGCCTCGCCCTTCAAGCCCTGGACCTGGATCACTGACCTGCGACCCGCCCGCTTCTTCAACGTGCTGAAGTAGATGAGGATGGATCATTGAACAGGCGCGTGGCGGCCATCGACGCGCTAGAGGCGCGCCTGGGACATGTGTTCGCCGACCGCGACTTGCTGGAGCGCGCGCTGACTCACGCCAGCGCTAGCCAAGGCGCGCGGAAGCTGCCGGACAATGAGCGTCTCGAGTTCCTTGGGGATCGCGTTCTGGGTCTCGTTATGGCGCATGCCTTGATGTCGCGGGACGGCGAAGCCACGGCCGGCGTTCTCTCCAAGCAACTGGCGGGATTGGTCAGCCGGCAAGCCTGCGCGCGCGCCGCTCGAGCCGCTGGGCTTGGCGACGCCTTGCGACTGCAAGGTGGTGAGACTAGGCGAGGCGCCAGAGATCACGAGAGCATCCTCGCGGACGCCTGTGAGGCGGTCATTGCGGCGCTTTATCTGGAGGTGGGCCTGGATGGGGCGGGCGCGATCATCCTGTCGCTTTGGGCGCCGATGCTGGAAGAACCCGTGGATCTTGCCATCGCCGACCCGAAGTCCGCGCTGCAAGAGTGGGCGGCGGCAAATGGCAGATCCGCGCCGGTCTATCGCCTGATCTCGAGAACGGGGCCTGACCATGAGCCTCAATTCACCCTTGAAGTGTCTATAGACGAGGCGGAGTCGGCCGTGGGTGTCGGCGGATCGCTCCAGGTCGCCCAAAAGGCGGCGGCCTTGAGCCTGTTGATGCGCCAAAGGGGCCAAGCATGACGGGGCCAAGCATAACTCGGGCGGGCTTCGTGGCGGTGATCGGAGCGCCGAACGCGGGTAAGTCCACCCTGGTCAATAGGCTGGTAGGCACCAAGGTCTCGATTGTCACCCAGAAGGTGCAGACCACCCGTTTTCCTGTCCGAGGCGTGGCCATCGAGGGCGAAAGCCAGATGGTGCTGGTGGACACGCCAGGCATCTTCAAGCCACGCCGACGTCTGGACCGGGCGATGGTGCGGGCCGCCTGGGGGCGAGCGGAGGACGCCGACGCCGTGGTGCATCTGGTCGACGCCAACGCGGAGATCGATGTGGCGGCGGGGGCCGGCACGCCGGCCGATCGCAAGGCGGTCGGTGACGTGGCCATGATTGTCGAGGGCCTCAAGCACGCTTCCCGCAAAGCGATCCTCGCGCTCAACAAGATCGATCTCGTCCGTCGCGACAGCCTTCTCGCGCTGACCCAAAACCTATTCCAATCGGGTGTCTATGAAGAGGTTTTCATGATCAGCGCCGCCGATGGCGCTGGCGTCGACGACCTCAAGCGGCGTCTCGCCGCCGTGGTTCCCGAAGGACCGTGGTTCTACCCCGCCGATCAAAGCGCCGACATCCCCGCCCGACTGCTGGCCGCCGAGATCACCCGAGAGAAGGTCTATCTTCGGGTGCACGAGGAACTCCCCTACGCCGCCAGCGTGGAGACCACCGCTTTTCAGGAACGTCCGGATGGCAGTCTTAGAATCGAACAAAGCGTCTATGTCGAGCGCGACGGCCAGCGGGGCATCCTGCTCGGTAAAGGTGGCCAGACGCTGAAATGGATCGGCGAGGCCTCTCGTCTCGAATTGACCGAGTTGCTGGAACGACCGGTACATCTGTTCCTGCACGTCAAGGTCAAGGCGACCTGGGCCGAGGATCGAGGCTTCTTCCAGGACGTTGGCCTGGATTTCGACGTCTGAGCGCGGTGCGCCTTGGAATTTGAAGACGACGGTTTTGTGCTCGCAGCCCGCGCTCACGGCGAGGCTGGGGCGATCGTCGAAATTCTCACGGCCCAACACGGGCGATGGGCGGCTCACGTCGCCGGAGGCGCCTCCCGGCGGATGAGGTCCGTACTTCAACCCGGCTCCCGGGTTCGCATGACCTATCGCGCGCGGATAGCCGATCAGCTGGGCTCGGCGCGGCTGGAAGCGGAAGGCGAGGGGGCTTCGGTCCTGTTCGACGATCCTTTGGCGCTCTCCGCACTGACCTCCGCCGCGGCTGTCGTGGCCGGAGCCTTGCCGGAACGCGAGCCACACCCCGGCGCCTTCTTCGCCTTCGAGGCGCTCCTGAACGCCCTGGGGATTCCAGACATCTGGCCGGCGGTTCTGGTGCGTTTTGAGATGGGCCTGCTGCAGGAACTGGGCTTTGGGCTCGACCTTTCGCGGTGCGCGGTAACGGGCTCGCTGGACGATCTCGTCTGGGTGAGTCCCCGGACCGGCCGGGCGGTAAGCGCGGCCGCGGGAGAGCCCTATCGCGATCGGCTGCTCGTTCTGCCCCCCTTCCTGCTCTCGGCTCAAGGGCGGCTCTCTCCCGGCGATATCGCCGCCGGCCTAACACTGACCGGACAATTTCTGCGGGATTTCGTGTTTGCGGCTCTCAACCGGCCGCTTCCGCCCGCCCGCGCGCGTCTGATTGAACTCCTGGGCGCCGGGGGCCTACTGTAAGTGACTTCTATTTTACGTCGACGCCCGGTTTGACGAATTTCACCAGCACGCGCTGGCCCACGAGAAATGGCGCGCCGTCGGCGCTCACCACTACCTCTACCACCCGCTCGTCGGTACGTTCGGAAGGATCGTCCGACTGCAGCTTTCGTGCCCCGAACAAAGCGGCCTGGCGCAGAACCTTGCCTGAAAATGATCTCGACTGATCAGATTCCGGAACGATGCGGACGTTCTGGCCAAGG
>JANYFU010000335.1 GCA_025359665.1 Caulobacteraceae bacterium | reverse complement strand
GCGCCAAACCGTCGAGCGTCTGTGTGGGGATCTGGGCCTCTCTCCCGATTGGAGCCGCTGGGTGGGAGACGACTGGGTCGCCGATGCGGGCCCGCCCAAGCGGTCGCACTGGTCGGTGTTCAACACCCCCAGCCGAACGCCACTGCGTCCGGACGGCGAACCCGATGACCCGGACGACGACGATCCGGACGACTAAGCCGGCGGGAATGACGCGCTGGCGGGGCCCATCCCAAACGACTAGATCACCGCCATGATCCTCACCAAGATCTGCGGCCTCGGGACCGCCGAGACCGTCGACGCGGCCCTGGCGGGCGGCGCGGCATATCTTGGCTTCATGTTCTTCCCCGCCAGCCCTCGCAATATTGACCCGGCCACGGCGGCCCGCCTTGCGCGGCCCGCGCGGGGTAAGGCGAAGATCGTGGCCGTGACCGTCGATCCCGATGACGAAACCTTGGGCCGGATCGTCGCCCATCTGAACCCCGATCTCATTCAGCTCCACGGCCGCGAGACGCCGGCCCGGGCGCGGGATATCGGCCAGCGCGCCGGCGCCGGCCTGATCAAGGTCCTGCCCGTGGCGGAGGCGGCCGATATCGACGCGGCTCAGGCCTTCGACGGCCTGGTCGATCATCTGATGTTCGACGCCAAGACCCCCGCCGGCGCCGCCCAGCCCGGCGGGATGGGCGCGCGGTTCGACTGGACGATCATGGCCGGGAGGCGTTTCGAGCGGACGTGGTTCCTGGCCGGCGGGCTTGATCCCTGGAACGTGACCGAGGCGGTCGCGCTCTCCGGCGCGCCGATGGTCGACGTTTCCTCTGGCGTGGAGCGGGGCGCGGGATTAAAGGACCCCGCTCTGATAACCGCGTTTCTCGAGGCGGTTCGCCGGGCCTAGACACGATGACCATCGCCGACACTTTGACGCGTCCGCCGCTCCAGAACGACTATCTGGCCTATCCCGACGCGCGCGGCCGGTTCGGCGACTACGGCGGCCGCTATGTGCCCGAGACCCTGATGCCGCTGGTGCTGTCGCTGGAGGCGGCCTACGCGGCCGCCAACGCCGATCCGGCCTTCCACCGCGAGCTGAACGGCTATCTTTCCAGCTATGTGGGCAGACCCAGCCCGCTCTATTTCGCCCGGCGCCTGACCGAGCATTTCGGCGGGGCCAGGATCTATCTGAAGCGCGAGGAGCTCAATCACACCGGCGCGCACAAGATCAATAACTGCATGGGCCAGATCCTGCTGGCCCGGCGGATGGGCAAGACCCGGATCATCGCCGAGACCGGGGCCGGCCAGCACGGCGTGGCCACGGCCACCGTCTGCGCTTTGTTCGGCCTGCCCTGCATCGTCTATATGGGCGCCGTGGACGTGGAGCGTCAGGCGCCTAATGTGCTGCGCATGAACCTGCTGGGCGCCGAGGTGCGGCCCGTCACCAGCGGCGCGTCAACCCTCAAGGACGCGATGAACGAGGCCCTGCGCGACTGGGTCACCAATGTCGCCGACACCTATTATCTGATCGGCTCGGCGGCCGGTCCCCATCCCTACCCGATGATGGTCCGCGACTTTCAGCGGGTGATCGGCGTCGAGACTCGCGCCCAGGTGATGGAGGCCGAGGGCCGTCTGCCCGACGCCCTGATCGCCTGCGTAGGCGGCGGTTCCAACGCCATCGGGCTGTTCCACCCGTTCCTCAACGACGAGAGCGTCAAGATCTTCGGCGTCGAGGCGGCCGGCGACGGGATGCATACCGACCGCCACGCCGCGGCCCTGGGCGGCGGCCGTCCTGGCGTCCTGCACGGCAACAAGACCTATCTGCTACAGAACGCCGACGGCCAGATCACCGAGGCCCATTCGATCTCGGCCGGCCTCGACTATCCAGGCATCGGGCCGGAGCACGCCTGGCTGCACGACGTGGGCCGGGTGAAGTATCTGAGCGCCACCGATGACGACGCCCTGGAGGCGTTCAAGCTTTGCGCCAAACTGGAGGGCATCGTGCCGGCCCTGGAATCCGCCCACGCCCTGGCGCGCCTGCCCGAGGTCTGCGCCGAGGTCGGCAAGGACGGCGTCGTGGTGCTGAATTTGTCCGGGCGTGGAGACAAAGACCTGGCCACGGTGGCCGCCCGCCTGGGCATGAACTTGGGGGCAATCTCTTGAGCGAAGGGCGCATCGCGGCGCGTTTCGCGGCCTTGGCCCGGGAAAACCGGGCCGGGTTCATCGCCTATGTGATGGCCGGAGACCCCGACCCCGATACCGGGCTGGCGATCCTCGCGGGTCTGCCCGCCGCCGGGGCGGATTTCATCGAACTGGGCATCCCGTTTTCCGATCCGATGGCCGATGGCCCACCGATCCAGCGCGCCGCTCTGCGCGCCCTGGCCGCCGGCATGAGCCTGGAGGGCGTGTTCGACCTGGCGCGGCGGTTTCGCGCCACCGACACCACCACCCCGATCATCCTGATGGGCTATCTCAATCCGATCGTCAGCCTGGGCTATGAGGCCTTCGCGGCCAAGGCCGCGGCGGCCGGGGTCGATGGCCTGATCGCGGTGGATTGTCCGCCCGAAGAGGCCGACCCCTTGGCCGACGCCCTCGACGCCAACGGGGTCGATCTGGTCCGGCTGGCCACCCCCACCACCGATGACGCCCGGCTGGCCATCGTGGCGCGGCGCACCCGGGGCTTTGTCTATTATGTATCGGTGGCCGGCGTGACCGGCGCCAAGGCCGCCGTGGCCGCCGATGTCGCCCCGGCCGTGGCCCGCGTCCGCGCGGCCAGCGGCCTGCCGGTGGCCGTGGGCTTCGGCATCCGCACTCCCGAACAGGCCCGCTCGATCGCCCGGGTGGCCGACGCGGCCGTGGTCGGCTCGGCCCTGGTCGACGCCATCGCCGAGGCGATCGCCGAGGGCCGCGACCCGGCGGGCGGCGCCCTGAAGACCGCCGCCGCTCTGAGCGAGGCCGTTCACACCGCCCGCGAACTGGTCGCATAGGCCGCGCGCATGGCCGACGAGGAAAAGCCCAGGACGCAGCGCTTCGGCTGGCTGGCCAAGATCGCTCCCGGCGTCCGCCGATTGGTGACGCGGCGCGAGACGCCGGACAACCTGTGGGTCAAATGCCCCGACACCGGCGAGATGATCTACCGCCCCGATCTCGAGGCGGCGCTATGGGTCACGCCGGCCGGCCGGCACATGCCGATCGACCCGGCTCAGCGCCTGGCCGCCACCTTCGATGGCGGCCGCTTCCGATCGATATCCCTGCCGCGCACGCCGGACGATCCATTGGGCTTCGAATTCGGTAAACCCTACCGCTCAAGCCTCGCCGCGGCGCGCAAGGCGACCGGCCGTACCGACGCCATGTCGGCCGGCTTTGGCGAGATCGGCGGCGTATCGGCCGTGGTGCTGGTGCAGGACTTCGCGTTCATGGGAGCCTCGCTAGGGGTCGCGGCCGGCGAGGCCTTCGTCACCGCGGTCGAGGAAGCGGTGAAGCGCAAGGCGCCGCTGGTGGTGTTCGCCGCCTCGGGCGGCGCGCGGATGCAGGAAGGACCGTTGTCGCTGATGCAGATGGCCCGCACCACCGTGGCCATCCAGCGCCTGCGCCGCGCTCATCTGCCCTATGTCGTGGTGCTGACCGACCCGACCTACGGCGGCGTGACCGCGTCGTTCGCCATGCTCGGCGACGTGCAGCTGTCCGAACCGGGGGCCCGGATCGGCTTCGCCGGCCGTCGGGTGATCGAGGACACCATCCGCGAAACCCTGCCGCCCGGCTTCCAGACCGCCGAGTTCCAGGTCGAAAAGGGCATGGTCGATCAGGTTGTGGCGCGCAAGGATCTGCCGGCCATCTTGGGTTCGATCCTTCGCACCTTGATGCTGGGGCGCTCGCGCCTCGCGGTCGCCTGAGCCAGCCGTCCACCATCGATCACGACGCAATCCGCGCCTCGGACGGGGCGATCAAGCGGCTGCGCGCCTTGCACCCCTCGCTGATCGACCTGTCGACCGGCCGTGTCGAACGGCTGCTGGAGGCCCTGGATCGCCCGCAGGATCGGATGGGCCGCGTCATCCACGTGGCCGGAACCAATGGCAAGGGTTCAACCACCGCCTTTCTGCGGGCCATGGCCGAGGCGGCGGGCTTAACGGTCCATGTGCTGACATCACCGCATCTGGTGCGGTTTTCCGAGCGCATCCGCATCGCCGGAACCCTGATCGGCGACGACGCCCTGTCGCAACGTATCGACGAGGTTGAGGCCGCCAACGCCGGCGAGCCGATCAGCTTCTTCGAGATCACCACCGCCCTGGCCTTCCACGCCTTCGCCCAGGTCCCGGCCGACCTGTGCGTCATCGAGGTGGGGTTGGGGGGCCGGTTCGACGCCACCAATGTGTTCGCCGCGCCGGCCGTCAGCGTGATCACGCCGGTGGACTACGACCACCTCGAGATGCTGGGTCCCGAGCTGCGCAAGATCGCCTGGGAAAAGGCCGGCGTCATCAAGCCGGGCCGGCCGGTCGTTTCGGCACGCCAGCTGCCGGACGGCGAGGCGGTGATCAAGGTCGAGGCCAAGACCCTCGGCGCGCCGCTAACCCTGATGGGACGGGATTTCGACGCCTGGGATGACCGGGGCCGCCTGATCGTCCAGACCGGGGAACGTCTGCTCGACCTGCCGCCACCCGGCCTGCTGGGCGCGCACCAGTTCGCCAACGCCGGCCTGGCGGTCGCCGCGCTTCTGGCGTTCGATGATGACCGGATCGATGACGCGGCCATGGGCCGGGGTGTCGCCGGGGTCGCCTGGCCCGGTCGTTTCCACCGCCTGACCAAAGGACCACTGGCGGACATGGCCAGGGCAACCGATCTGTGGATCGACGGCGCCCACAATCCCCACGCCGGCCACGCCCTGGCCGACGCTTGCGCGCGCCTCTCGGCTCGGGACGGCCGCCCTGTCACCCTGATCACGGGGATGCTGGGGCGCAAGGACGCCACGGGCTTCTTCGCCGCCTTCGCCGACCTGGCGCCGCGGGTGTTAACGACCGGGTTCAATTCGCCCAGCGCCACCCCGGCCGAAACCCTGGCCGAGGCGGCGATGAGCCAGGGTTTGGACGCCCAGACGGCCGACGGGGTCGAGGAGGCGCTGCGGCGGGCGCTGGATACGGAAGGCCCCGTTCCCCACATCGTGATCTGCGGGTCGCTTCACTTCATCGGTGATGTTCTGGCCCTAAGTCCCGAGACCTGGCCAAGCTGAAGGCGCGAACAGCCCGCTCAGGCGGCGTTGGCGTGGATGCCCGTTTCGGCCAGCCAGTCGAGGATCTTTTGTTTGGGCATGGCGCCGACCTTCATCGCCGCCATCTGGCCGTCCCTGAACAGCATCATGGTGGGAATGCCGCGCACCCCGTATTTCGAGGGTGTCATCGGCGAAGCCTCGATATCGAGCTTGGCCACCGTCACCGAACCGGAGAGTTCCTTGGCGATCTGTTCGAGCGCCGGCGCGATCTGACGGCACGGCCCGCACCACTCGGCCCAGAAGTCCACCAGCACCGGCTTGGAAGATTTCAGGACATCGGTTTCGAAAGACGTATCGGTGACGGCGAGCGTGCTCATGGAAGACTCCTGTTGTGGGCTAAGCATTTAGGCGGGCGGCGCGCCGGGTCAACCGCCGCGAGCCGGATGGCCCGCGAACCGCCAGCGAGATTTTCTGGCGCCGTCACCAGCTTAGGCTGGACCGTTCAAGGTGATGGCCGCGCCACGACCCCGGCGCAGAACCAGGAAATAGCCCGTGGCCAGCACGATCAGCACCAGGCTGACGATCAGGCTGGGCCTTCCGACCTCGGGATCGATCCAGTTGGCGTAGATCACATAGACCAGCGCCACCAGGGCGAAGGCCGGGGCCAGCGGAAACCAGGGCATCCGATAGGCGGCATGGGCGGTCGATCCGGTGATCCGCCCGGCGATCGCGGCCAGGCAAAGCAGCAGATACATCACCACGACGCCGGTTCCGTTCATCACCAGCAGAGTGTGGAAGGGGATGAAACAGGTGGCGCAGGCCGAGGCGCCGGCCAGCAGAGTGGCCACCCAGGGCGACTGGAAGCGGCCGTGCATCCGCGTCAGGGCGGTGTTGAACCACCCATGCCACACCCCGTCGCGGCCGCTGGAAAACAGGAACCGCGCATTGATCAGCACCGTGGCGATCACCGCGTTGACGATCGCCAGGGCGATGCCAAGGCTGACGACCGTGTCCAGGGTCCGCCCGCCGGTCCGCAGCAGGAAGTCGCTGAACGGACTTTGCGACGCCAGCATGCCCTTCAGGTCCGACGTCCCCATCAGCACCGCGATCACGGGAATGAACTCGAAGGCGACGGTGAGGACCAGGGCCAGCAGGATGGTGCGCGCCACCAGCCGGGGCGCCTCGTGCATCTCCTCGCTGAAATAGACTGCCGCGCCG
>JANYFU010000328.1 GCA_025359665.1 Caulobacteraceae bacterium | reverse complement strand
AGGCGACGCCCCACCACCGGAGGGCTCGCGCTTCACCCTTGGCCGGGCAGGGGGCTTCTACCAGACCCGCTACTGGCATGAGCGGGAGTTTGAGACCATCGAGGCACTGCGCGGCGTCGCGGCCGAAGCGGGCGTGAGCCTGGCCACCATGGCGGTGCGCTGGGTGCTGTCGAACGGCGCCATCACCGCGCCGATCATCGGCGCCAGCAAGCCTGAGCAACTGGCCGAAAGCCTGGCGGCGGGCGAGGCCGGCCCCCTGCCCGCCGACCTGAAGGCCAAGCTGGACGAAATGACCTACGGGTTCAGGGCGATCGACGCCGAGCGTTAGCGCGCCTTACGCCATGGTTGACAAGGCTCGCCGCGCCATCATCTCGACCAGCGCCGAGCGCGAGACGCCCTGGCGGCTTGCTTCGGCGTCAATAGCGGCGAGGACGCCTGCGTTGATCGACAGATTGGCCTTCACCGATCTGGCGGACTGGCGCACCAGAGGAACACTGGCGAGGCTGGCGCCGTCGCGGATTGCGGCGGCAACTTCGGAATCCGACAGAACCTGTTCGGCGGATCGAGGAGCGGCGATCACGCCAAGGGCGGCGGCCACGTCGGAGTCGAATTCACGCAGGGACTCGGCGGCGTTGAGCATGGCTTCATCGATAGTTTCGCCCATGGCGACACACCCCGGCAGATCGGGGAAACTCACCCCATAGGCTCCGGCCTCTCCGTCGATCAGGGCCGTATAGCGTGGCATTCGCAACCTCCACCGTTGTCTGGAAACCGGAACTTCAGATCCATCCGGCGGCCTTGGCGATAGATCGGGCCACTCCCGGCGAGAGTGTCCGATGACGCGGGATTTGAATCGGCATTGGCTTGCCAGGATGGCTGTAGACATCGTGGTTCGCGCCGTGACGGAGTAGAACCCAACCCTCGGCCTCCAGCCGCTTGACGACCTTCGCGGCGTTGACTTCCATGAGGGGCCACCCTATTCATGCGTCTATATAGGCGCATTGGGGCATCACGCAAAGGCGGCTTGTGCGAGTCGGCTTCGGTGAGCGTCAAAGCGGAAATCTTTATATGTCCCCAGGTGTCCAGGGTTTCCGGCGCCGGTTGGTATTAGTGTGCGAGAAGACCGCGTCGGTTGTCAAAATCCTCCGCCAGCCTTGCAATGGGCAATGCCTCGGTCGGTCGACCGACCGCGAACTCGATCCACTTCAAGCCCGTAGCAACATCGTATTCCCCGAGACGCTGATCGAGGCTTAGGAAGCCGACCAGACACCGCTCTTCGTGATCTAGTTGACAATCAATGAAAAGTTCTATGCCCAATTCTTCATCTTCTGAAATAATTTTATAGGTTAGAATCTCATCCGAAATCGTCCTTCCCGCCACTTCAAGCGTCGTACCGTGTCCACAGCGCGGCCTGAAGGCAGTTATCTTATATCCACTCAATCTCGGAGCCTCCTTAACCAAAGCTATTACTGATGGAAATTTGTCTCTAATCCCGTCCGCAGATATAATCAGCTCGATGGTGGAAGGATCTGCCATGCCAATTTCATGCACCAAGCCGGGAACCACAGCCTTCAGCTGACGACCCAACTGGTTGACACTCCAATGGTGACTCTGTGGTGCGGCCGGATGATTTAGTTCGCCGTGGATTTCGCGGCGATGGCTAACAAGCCACCGCCAAAACTCCTTTTTCGGATCTTTCTTGAGACCGAACATTGCTCCCCCAAACACCCGTCTGGATTGGGCGTAGATGATCACAAAGGTCTTGACCAGCGTGGGTTTCCCCCGCGCCCCGTGTTCCTCGCTTCAGGCAATCCGATTCAGACGCAAGCCCCACAACGGGTCAATTCCCAGCGTTGGTTTCCGGTCTCGAAGTGGACCTTCGACTGAGAGACCCCCCGTCAAACAGGTCTCTTTCGGCGGTCATGGTTGGTTTTGGAGCACTGGGACGCCACGGCCCCCAGGCTTCTCCACGATCACCTCGGTCGTGACGGAATTGGCGATGAAGCAGGTTTCGTGAGCCTTACGGTGCAGATCGGCCAGTTCGACTTCGGTAGGGCGTTTCTCACCCGCCCAGATGATGTCGGGTCTCAGGATCACCTTGGTCATCGCCATCTTGCCTCGCGCCACTCGAGTCAGAAATCCCTCGGCATCATCGCGATATGCCGTGATCGTGAAACCGGCTTGCCGGGCGAGGTCGAGGAAGGTGAGCATATGGCAGGCGCTCAGCGCGGCGGTGAACAGGGCCTCGGGATCGACCGCCTCGGCGCTGGACCATGGCAATGGCACCACCGCCAGCGAAGCGGAGCCCGCCACGGTGATCCCACCTTCGAATTCGACACTGTGCAGCCGGCTGTAGCGGCCCTTGGCGAAGTCGCCCTCGCCGAGGGTCCAGTCCACCGTGGCGTGATGGACGCTCACGGTCAGAGGGTCCGGGAGATGAGCACCTTCATCACCTCGTTGGAGCCGCCGTAGATGCGCTGGACGCGGCTGTCGCGGTACATGCGCGAGATCGGATATTCGTCCATGTAGCCCCAGCCGCCGAACAGCTGCAGGCATTCGTCGATGATCTTGTTCTCCAGGTCGGTAACCCAGTATTTGGCCATCGAGGCCTTGGCGGCGTCGAGCTTGCCCTCCAGGTGCTGGCCGATCAGCCAGTAGACGAACACCTTGGCCACCGTCGCCTCGGTCTTGCATTCGGCGAGTTTGAACTGAGTGTTCTGGAAGTCGATCAGTTTCTTGCCGAAGGCGCCGCGCTGCTTTACGTAATCAATGGTCAGTTCCAGCGCTCGCTCGATGGCGCCGACGCCCTGGACGGCGATGTTCAGGCGCTCCTGGGGCAGCTGGTTCATCAGTTGGAAGAAGCCCTGGCCTTCGTCGCCGCCCAGCAGGTTCTCGGCCGGCACG
>JANYFU010000278.1 GCA_025359665.1 Caulobacteraceae bacterium | reverse complement strand
CCATCGTGTTCCGGATCTCCTCGCCCGGAGGGTCGGACACTGCGTCCGAACAGATCCTCTCGGCGGTTCGGGCGGCCAAGGCGGCGGGCAAGCCGGTGGTGGTCAGCATGGGAACCTACGCCGCCTCCGGCGGTTATTGGATCGCCTCCCAGGCTTCGCATATCGTCGCCGAGCCCACCACCCTGACCGGATCGATCGGCGTTTTCGGCGGCAAGTTCGCCGTCGGCGAAGCGCTCGGAAGGTTCGGGGTCGACATGCGGGGTCTCAAGGTCGGCGGAGACTGGGCGGACGCCTTCTCCACCGCCGCGCCGATGAGCGCGAGCCAGCGCGGGGCGTTTTCCGCCTGGATGGACGGCATCTATGACGGCTTCGTCGCGCGGGTCGCCGAGGGCCGGCGATTGCCCGCGGCGCGGGTGCGCGAAATCGCCAAGGGCCGTGTCTGGACCGGCGCGCAGGCCCAGACCCTGGGCCTGGTCGATCAGATCGGCGACTTCCATGACGCGGTCATCGTCGCCAAGCGGCTTGGCGGCGTCGCCGGCGAGGCCCGGCTGAGATCCTTCGACGCCGACACTTCGCCGCTGGACGCGGTCAAGCGCATGTTCGGCCTGTCAACCGCGGCGGCGAGGGTTCTATCGGCGATGGCGGACCTAGGGGCCGAACCTTCGGCCCGCGCCCTGGCGGCCCAGGTTTCCGACGCCCGTCTGCGCGCCCAAGGCGCCACGGTTCTGGCGCCGCGCTTGGTTCCCTAAAGCAGGGGCCGATCGTGGATCCACTGTGAGAGCACGTATTTTTCACCACGCCTGACAGGCAGGCCGGCATGCAAACTATTGGCATCCGGTTTGCCGGCCGCGTCCACATGCGCGAAATAGACCGCATCGCCAGTTCCACCCTTGAACCGCTGTCCGACCTTGGGAAATTCCAGGTCTCCACCGTCGAAATCATCGTTCAGATAGAGCAGAAAGGTGACTATGCGGTCTCCCTGATACAGGCCATCGGCTCCATACCCGCCAAACCCGTCATTGCAGCGGTCGTAGTGAGGTTTGATTTCCTGGCCCTGGGCATAGTGAAAGATCCGCGGAGGCTCCATGACCGCGATGGGGAGGCCGGTGGCGGCGCTTATGCGGGCCCATAGCAGCGCCAGAACCAGATTCACGCTGAAGATATCGAACTCGAAGTCCCCACAGGTTCGGTGCGGGTCGAAGACCTCGACCTTGGTGTCGGCATGATACATCTTCGCTGGGCGCACACGGCCGCGCACCGATTTGATCAGCCAGTCGCAGACCGCCGGATCGACGAACCGCTCGGACCCGCGGACCCGGGGGCTCTCGCACAGGACGGTGCGACCCGGGGCCGCAAACCAGGGCGAAAGGTCGATACCGCGTCGTAGGCTGCTCCAGTCCGTGTCGTCCGACCGCCCCTCGGAGCCTGACCGCGCCAGAACAAGAAGTTGGCCCCGCGCTCCAGGGGACCCTAGAATCGCGCCGCGTTCCAACCAGTCGAGGGCATCATCCCAGCTTTGCGGCGTCCAGGCCCCAATGCCGCTCAGAGCCGCCAGGCGCGTGGCCGCTTCCCCGTCGCCGGCCTCGGCGGCCGCTCTCAGCCGCCGTATCCCGTCTTCCGGATCGCGAGGGACGCCCTGGCCGATCAGGCTCCGCGTGGCCAGGTCGGTCAGGGCCGCGAGATCATCGGTTTCGCCTTTGGGGCCAGGTGCTTGTGTGATCGTTCCATTCTGGGTCATGGACACCATTCCAGCCTTATCGATGCCCGCCGAATGGCGAATTTCTCTGCCAAGACCACAAGGCTCTGTCAAAGTCGATCTGGCGAGGTGACAAATGAGGGTGGCGAGCGGCCATGTCTGAGCGACTCCGAAACGCACAGGCGGCGATCCAGCGCCGCGATTGGCGGGCGGCCGAGACGCTGCTGGCCTCCGCAACACCCGAAGAATTGACCATTTCCGCGCTTCTGGATCGGGCCCTTGCTCAACGGATGTTGAACCGCCTGGAGGAAGCCCTTCATACGCTCGAACAGGTTCTGGTGCGCGAGCCCGCGAACTTCCTGGCGCTGTTGTCCATCGGTGCTTTGCTGGAGCGGCTTGGGCGTCCAGTCGAGGCCGCCACCGCCTACGGGAACGCGCTGGCGGTGGCGCCGCCCATCCATCAGCTCCCCGTCGGTCTGCGGACACAGGTGGCCAAGGCCGCGGAAGTTGTCAGGGCGCAGGGCGAGGCGCTTGCCCGACACCTTCGAGATAGCCTCGCCGACCTGCGCGCCACATTCGCCGGCGAGCCTCTGGGCCGATTCGATGAGTCACTTGAGATCCTGGCGGGCGTCTCCAAGCCCTATCTTCAACAACCGCTGCTGTTTCACTACCCGCGTCTTCCGGCCATCCCGTTCCACGATCGCGCTCTGTTCCCCTGGTTGGAGGATCTGGAGGCGGCGACACCGGTGATCCAGGAGGAACTGGCCATCGCCCGCTCCGCCAAACCTAGGGATTTCGTTCCCTACATCGACTTTCCACCAGGCGTTCCCGTCAACCAATGGAAGACGCTCAATCACTCGGAGCTTTGGAGCAGTTTCTTTCTTTGGCGTGACGGGGTCCGCCTGAATGACGCCTGCGCGCTCTGTCCTCGCACCGCGGCCCTGCTGGACACCCTGCCTATCGCCCATCAGCCGTCCTATGCGCCCACGGCGATGTTCTCGGCTCTCCAAGGGCGCACGTCGATTCCGCCCCATACCGGCTCGGCCAATACCCGCCTGATCGTTCATCTGCCCCTGGTGCTGCCTGGACCCGCGCGCTTTCGGGTGGGCGCCGAGACGCGATCTTGGAGGATGGGTCAGGCCTGGGTTTTCGACGACACCATTGAACACGAAGCCTGGAACGATGCCGACGACACCCGGATCATCCTGATCTTTGACGTCTGGAACCCATTTCTGAGCGATGCTGAACGCGCTCTGATCAGCGCGATGATGAGCGCGCGCAACGACTTTCAGACTCGCGAAAGGCCCTGAATTCCTGATCTAGGCCGGGACCACGTCGAAAGCGATGGTCAGGCGCGCGGCGTCGTCGGTGAAGGGCGTCGTGCCATGCCACATGTAGGAGGGAAACAGCACCAGAACACCAGGAGCGGGCTTTACGAAATGTTCGGCCGCCAGCCTGGGTTCAGTGGGGATTCCCGGCTCGCCGAAGCTGAGCCATCCTTCCTGGCCATGGTCGACAGCCTTTGGCAGGGAGATATGGCATGCCGATGACAGCCAGCCCTTGGGGTGGACGTGGTTGACGTGAAAGCCGCTGCTCCGCAGTCGGACCGACCAGGCGCCATTGAACGCGTAATTCACCCGCTTTCGCGCGCGCAGGGGGTCGGAGCCCGCCCCTAATCCGGCGATATGTCGCCTGATCGGGCCGTCGATAGCCTCGAAAAACCCCTTGATGACCGGGTCTTGCGACAGGGTGAGATCAAGACGCGTCTGTGTGCCGTAGCGCAGGGATTGACCGACGGGATGGGCTTTGTCGGTATGCAGGCCGCCAAGGGCGGCGCCTAGATCGCTCAGATAGGTATCGAGGCTGCTCCACCCCTCTGGCGTATCGATGATCGATCGGCTGACGAACGCATCGTAGTCGTAGCGTTCCGCGTGGCGCGCATCGCCGAGCATGCGCCATGCGGTGGCCTGCAAAGCCAGCGCATACTGGTCCAGGGGATTTCTCCGACAGAGCTGGGCGGCGAGACCGTCGGCGACGTCGGGGCGGCCCACCGCCAGGTTCGCCTGACACAGGGCCGCGATCACGCCGTAGTTGTTCGGCTTCAGGGCGAAGGCGCGCTCGGCGTGAAATCTGGCACGATCAGGGTCGATATTGGCGGCGATCTGGGTGGCGTACTGGTGCAGCAGCGCGTCATCGGCGAGAGCCAGAGCCGCCCGCAGGGCGTCATAGGCCGCCGGCCTGTCGCCCATGGTCTCCAGCAGTTTCGCCTTTTCCGACAGTATCCATGGATTTCGCCTGGCCGCGTCGGAGGGCCGTTCGAAAACCTCCAGAGCCGACAGCGCGTCGCCTGTTTCCATCCAGATCAACCGTGCCAGGGCGCCCATGGCCCCGGAGTATTCGGGACGTCGATTGATGGCTTCCAGATAGGCGCGGCGCGCCTCATCGGTTCTGCCCTGGCCGGCCAGGGCCTGGGCTAGAACGAGCCAGCTCTCAGGAGCGTCGATACCCTTGACGAAGGCCCGTCGCGCCGCGGCTTCGCCGTCGGTGAAGCTTTGCAAGTCATTCAGTGCGCCGGCCAGATTGTGCTCGGCCACGGCGCTCGCGGGCCATGCCGCGGCCGCGCGCCTGAGCACCGCCACGGCCTCCTCGAACTGCCCGGCCACCTGAAGCGCCGCGCCCAAGGCGCTAAGCAGGACAAGGTCGGTGGTCGTGTCGCGAACATGCGGCTTCAACAAAGCCACGCCCTCCGCCGGCCGATCGGTCTGGCCCAGCAACTCGGAAAGCCCGATCAGGGCCGGCTTCATGCCGGGCTCGAGCGTCAGCGCCGCGCGAAACGCCCGTTCCGCGCCCGTCGTGTCGCCGGTCTCCATCAAGGCGACACCCATCAGACGATGGGCCTGCGTCAGGGTGGGGCTGCTCGCGACCAGCGCGTGCAGGATATCGATCGCCTCTGGCCGTTGGCCGGCGCGCATCAGATCGCTGGCGCGCTGAAGCCGCTCCATGGGCGAAGGCAAAGTGGCTCTGAGCGGTGATAGGGTCATGACGACCAACCTTTAAGACCAACCTTTGGGTCGCGACAAAACGGGCTTTGGGTTAGACGAAGTTTGCGGCGGGCGGTATGGTCCATCGCTCATTTTAGCGCCGGACCCAGAGTTGACCATAGATTCGGGCGCACTTCCGAAAGGTGTGAACCCTCCTTGCCGCTCCAGGAAAATCTCGATGCCGTCAACGCCGCCCTGGATGCGGACGACACCAGCTTGGCCGTGCGTCTTGCCACCGAGGCGATAGCCTCCGGCCACGAAACGCCGCTTCTCCTCAACCTGGCCGCCTATGGCCATGAACAGGCCAGCCGCTTCATCGAGTCTCTGGGTCTGCTGACCCGCGCCAGGGCCATGGACCCCTATGACCCGCTGATTCTCAATGCCATGGGGCAATCCCTTTCCCAACAGGGGCGGACCCGCGAAGCCGTCGAGGCGTTTCAGGGCGCCCTTGCGTTGGATCCGCGCCTCGCTCCCGCCCATCATGGCCTGGGCTTGGCCTTCGGCGTGGCGGGAGACGCCTTCCGCGCGCGCCAGCACCTGGAACAGGCGATCGGTCTGGCCCCCGACTTTCCAGACCCGCTGGGCAGTCTGTCGGCGATCGCCTTCAAGGCCAAATCGTATGACGAAGCGCGAGGTTTCGCGAAAAGGGCTCTTGCCCTGAACCCGGCTCAGACCTCGGCCGTTCACACCCTGGCGATGCTTGAGCACCATGAAGGCCGTGACGACGAGGCGGAAAGGCGTATCCGCGAACTTCTCGCTCGTGGCGGGCTCGCGCCTCTCCACGAGGCCAGCGTCCGCAAGCTGCTGGGCGACATCCTGGCCGACCGCAAGGATTGGCCCGCGGCCTGGGAGGCCTATGCATACGCCAACCACCTTGTGCGGGTCACCTATCGCCCGCAGTTCGACCGACCCGATGTCGAGAGTGGTGTCGCCTATACCGAGCGGATGACCCGCTACTTCCGCGCCGCGCCCGCGCTACTCTGGAAGCGTTCTCCGCTTGGCAAACCGACGAGACCGCTTTCGTCGGAGGAGCCTGTCCGGCATGTCTTCCTGATGGGGATGCACCGTTCGGGAACGACGCTTCTTGAACAGGTTCTCGCCAGTCACCCCGATGCCTGCGCTCTTGAGGAACGCCGGACCATCGAAGACGCCGCGTGGACTTTCCTGCACGACGATGCCGGTGTCGATCGTCTGGCGGATATCCCCGCCGAAGAGGCCCTGCGTCGCCGCGCCGATTACTGGCGCACGGTGCGAGGCTTCGGCGTCGATCCGGCCGGCAAGGTGTTCGTCGATAAGATGCCGCTGAGTTCCCTGTGGCTGCCCTATATCGCCAAGCTGTTTCCGGACGCGCGCATCCTGTTCGCGATCCGTGATCCACGCGATGTGGTGTTGAGCTGCTTTCGCCTGCTCTTTCAGGTCAATCCGCTGATGTACGAATATACCGACATTGAACGCGCGGCCCGGCTCTACGACGGCGTCCTGGCCTTGACCGACGCCTTTGCCGATAAGATGGATCTGACGCTGCGATATTGTCGCAACGAGGATCTGATCGCCGACTTCGACACCGAGACCCAGGCGATCTGCGCCCACCTCGCCATCGACTGGAGCCCGAGGATGCGGGATTTTGTCGAGACCGCGCGGGGGCGGAATATCCGCACGCCAAGCGCCCCGCAGGTGGCTCGCGGGCTCAATGATTCCGGGGTGGGCCAGTGGCGCGCCTATGCCGAACAGATGCGGCCGGCGAGAACCATTCTGGAGCCGTGGGTGCGGCGGTTCGGCTACGCCCTCGACTGACGGCGGAGCACCTCCGCGGCGGTCATGAGGCTATCGGGCAACAAGAAAAGGGCGGCGGATTTTTGATCCGCCGCCCCAAATTTTCTCGCGTCAGGAATTTCCCGACCACGCTTTAGAAATCGGCGGTAACGCCAATGAAGATTTGACGGCCCAGGCTGTCATAGACCTGCGGGAACGTATTGCCGTTACCGAAGGGCGGCGATGACACACCGACGTTGCTCGAGTCGACAACTGGCGGGTCTTTGTCCAGCAGGTTGTTGATGCCGACGCGGATGGTGTAGCGATCCTTGATCTTATAGTTGGCCGACAGATCAAAATAGTTCTGCGATCTGATGTGAGCGTCGATTGTGTCGATCGCCGGGGCGATCGTCAGGAACGGATTATCGGTGTTGCCGTCGAAGGCTACCGGTCCGATGAAGCGCCATTGAGCGGAGATGGTCAGCGGCCACGGAGTATTCCAGGTCACCCGAACCTTGGAGCGGAAATGCGGCGCGGGGGTGCCGCATTTGACGCCATAGAGTCCGGCGCAATCATAGGTTCCGACGCCGGGAGCCGGCTGTGTGGTCAGGTGATCGGTGTAGGTTCCGACAAAATTGAGATAGAGCGAACCCCAATCGTCATGCCCGATGTCCTTGAAGTTGAACTTGTAGTTCGACTCGAAGTCGAAACCGTCCGTCTTCAGGAAGCCCGTATTCACCGTTGCGGCGACCACGAAGCCATTGTCCCCAAACAATGCGCCAGTCGTCGGGTCGCGATGAATTTGTCCGCAGAAGATCGGGGACTGGGTCTGGACGCATTGGCTCAGTTCGACCGCCGAGCCGCCGAAGCCCGCATTCAGGAATCCGTTCACCTTGATGTCGAAATAGTCGATCGACAGATTGAAGGACGGCAGCCACCCAGGTTGATACACGAAACCGACCGAATAGGTGTCGGAGACTTCGGGCTTCAGGGCGGTCAAGGGGTCGTGCCCATACCGATTGTTGCACTGCGCCGATGGACAGGCCGGTATCGAGCCCGCCGCGTATTGCGCCGCGAACTGGGCGGCCGTTTCAGTGTTGTTCGTGGCTTGGCAGGCCGCGAGCGACGGGCGTCCGGCCCCGCCACCGGAGCAGGGATCCTGTCCGCCAAACAGACCGGGTGACAGGGGCGTGTTGAGTTCGACAACGTTTGGCGCCCGTGTTGCGCGGTTGTAGCTGGCGCGGATACGCAGGTCGTCGAATGGCGAGTACTCGCCGCCGACCTTGTAGCTGTGCGTGCTGCCGACCGAGCTATAGCTGGAGAAACGATAGCCTGTTTCCAGTTGCAGCGACTTGATGAACGGCATGTCCTGGATCAGCGGAATGCGCAATTCACCGAACACTTCCTTCACATCGAACGAGCCGTTGGCCGGGGCGGTGGCGCCGCCGCTGCCCGAAAGGTCGCCCGAGGAGTTTTCAAGGTCAGTGACGAGAGTTGACGCTTCCTTGCGATATTCAGCGCCAAACGCGACACCCACACCGTCGTGAGCAAGTGGGCTCTTGGCGCCGTAGCGGCCGAGATCGCCAACCAAGCTGCCGCTGATGACCTGTTCGGTGGTGTGCCCCTCCTTGAAGGCCGGCGCCTTGACATAGCCGAACGCGGCCTGGGTGACGCCGGTGGTGCTGAACAGATTCAACGGCACGCAATTGACTACGTCATTGATACATTTGCCAGTGGTGGGATCCACCAGCAGGGCGTTCTGGACGCGAGCGATCGAGACGTCGTTGAGATAGTTTTCGGCATAGATCGACGTGCCGAATTGACCATAGACGTCATAGGACCAACCGGCGCCGATATCGCCCTTGAAGCCAAGGTCGATCTTGTAGCTGGTGTGGCGGATGTCGTCGATCCGCGGCGCGTTCACGCCGGCGCCGCCGAAACGATACCCGATCAGCAGCGGCACTTGAGTCGCCGTTCCCGCGTTGACGCCGCAGATGGATTGCAGCTCTGTTTGACCAGCTGGACCAACAATCGTGTTGTTTATCAACGGATTGTTGCAGTTGATGTTGTAGGCGTGGCCCTGGAACAGGCCGCTGGGCGCGATCTGCGCCAGGGTGTGGTCATCGGCGAACATGAAGTCGCTGTAGGCTTCCACGTTCGGCGTCACTTCATAGTGAGCGAAGTAGCCGGCGGTGTAGCGCTCGTCGTCCCGCTGGAAGTAGTTGTAGGGCGCGAAATTGAACGACAGGGCCCCGCTATATTTTACGAAAGACTGGCTGCCGTCCGGATTGTCGGAAAACGACTTGCCGGCGTTCGTGCCCGAGAGTGGCCGGAAGCGCCCGAAAGCCGAGTTGCTGGAGCCCTGACAGACGTGGGTGTCATAGACGCTGCTGGTCACGGCCGAGATCGATGACAGGCTGCAAGCCGAGAAATCCCGATGATCTTGGGTGACCGGATCGGAGTGGTGATAGCCGACATAGGCCGTCACATTGCCCTTCTTGTCGGGCGAATTGGCGCCGATGATGACCGTCGCATCGTAGGTCTTGCCGTCAACGATCCCACCGGTCGGAACCTTCTGGTTCGCGTTCTGAAGCAGGGTCTGGGCGGCCGAATTGTTGTTGTTATGAGTGTCGAACGAATACTGGCTGTCGATACGGATGCCTTCGAAGTCGCGCTTCATGATGAAGTTGACCACGCCGGCCAGGGCGTCCGAGCCATAGACCGCCGAAGCACCGCCGGTGACGATATCGACGCGCTTCACCAGTGCGGCGGGGATGGTGTTCAGGTCGGCGGAGGGGACCGACGGGTCACCGGGCATTAGGCGCCGGCCATCGATCAGCACCAAGGTGCGGCTGCTGCCCAGGTCGCGCAAATTGACGGTCGCGGTGCCGGTGGCGCCATTGGACACGTCGGCGCCGTAGTCGGCGAACACCTGCGGCAGTTCGTTCAGCAGGGTCTCGACGTTGGTCGTGCCTTCGAATTTCAGTTCGGTGTCGGTGACCGCGGCCACCGGGCTGATGCTGGTCAGGTTCGGCGAAGGAATGCGCGACCCGGTGACGACCAGTTCCTGCGGCGCCTCGTCCGCCGCCATCGCCGCCGTCCCGGCGATCAGGGCAAAGCCGGTTATCATCGACGACGCCAGAAGCCTGGCCCGTGTGGTTGCTAGATTCAAGTTGTGGTCCTCCAACAGGCGTCGCCACCATCCCATTCAGGGGCGGCGAGCCGTGTGTGTGAATTAATCCCGAGCGAAGGTCCCCCCGGTTGAGGCAGTTATGGACCGCGCGCGCAACGGGTCAATATTCATTACGCTTCGGTAATTCGATCCGCCCGGGCCTGTCACTTTCCGGTCACAGATTGCGCGATGAACCACGCTGGGGTTCTAATTGACCTCGCCACCCCGGAGAGCAGCCAGATGACGACGAACCACCAGAGGCGCCGGAGATGGATTTTT
>JANYFU010000226.1 GCA_025359665.1 Caulobacteraceae bacterium | reverse complement strand
GAGTTGAAGAAGAGTTGGGACACGTAACAATTGCAGATCGAGTCAAAAAGACGGACAAGACCAAAACGGCGTCAGCGACGGTCCGCCCGGCGGAAGCGGACCGGCGATGTCCAAAGAGCCATTCTCGTCCGCCACCCTACCCTCCCCCGTTCACATTCACCTTCTGGCCGTTGACGTACGGGTTGGCCGACGACACCAAAAACGTCACCACCGCCGCCACGTCCTCGGGTGTGCTGACCCGGCCGAACGGCGAGCGGGCGTCGAGTTCGTGGATGTCGGCGACGCCGGAGGTGGCGCGGCTGAGGCGCTTGCCCATCTCGGTCACCGTCAGGCTGGGGGCGACGATGTTGGTGCGGATGCCGTGTACCCGCTCTTCCTTGGCCAGGGTCAGGGCCAGGGCCTCCATCGCCGCCTTGCCCATGTTGTAGGGGCCGCCATTGGCCGAGTGGAACAGGGTGGCGACGCTGGAGATCATGACGATGTCGCCCCGGCCCCGAGCGCGCATCTGGGGCACCACCAGCTTGCTCAGATAGTGCGGTCCGAAGGCGTGGACGCGCACCACCCGCTCCATCTCGGCCGGGTCGGTGTCGGCGACACTCTGGCCCCGGCTGGCGATGCCGGCGTTGTTGACCAGGATGTCGATGCCGCCGAAATCCTCGACTACCTTGGCCGCCATGGCCACGTCCTCGTCCCAGTTCTCCACCGAGGCCGAATAGCCGATGGCCTTGCGGCCAAGAGCCTGGACCGCGGCGATGGTCTCGTTGGCCGCCCCGGTGTCGCGGCGATAGTTGACGGCGATGTCGGCGCCCGCCTCGGCCAGGGCGAGCGCAATCGCCCGCCCGATGCCCCGGCTGGCGCCGGTGACCAGGGCTGTACGGCCCGACAGTGAAATATCCATGATGTCTGGCTCCTAGACCCGGGTGACGCCGAAGCCGTGGCGGGGGAAGTGAACGTTCACCACGCCCGTCCGGTCATGCTCGCGGCTGATGGTGATGGTGGCGGCGTCGCAATGCAGCAGTTCGCCCCGCGTCGGCATGACGCCATAGTCGGTCGGGCCGACATCGACCAGCGCGCCGATGGGGATGTCGGCGATATCGCTGGAGCCGTTGGCCAGAGGCTCCGGCGTTGAGGCCGCGGCCACCGCCAGCGCTTCCGTGCCGGTCATGTTCAAGCCCTGTGGGCCGCCAAACGCCAGCATGCGCTGATACCAGGCCTTGACCGCGGGGCGCCGGGCCAGGTCGTCAGCCATGGCTCCGCCCGCGTGGATGAACCACAGCACGTGATAGACCGAGAAGTCGGCGATGGTCCAATCGGCGCCGAACAGATAGGCGCGACCGTCGGACAGCTGCGCCTGCAGCTCATCCATGAACAGCTGGTAGCGCGGCGCCGCCTCCTCGACTGGCAGGCGGCGGATCGTGGCCCCTTGGCTGAAGTTGGCGCGGTCGGCGGCGAAGGTGGTGGCCGCCTCGGCATTGGCGAAGAACGAGCCCGCGTTGGCTGGCAGGAATCTCAAGGTCACCGCCGCCCAGAACAGCTCGGTATCGGTCCAGCGGGCCAGGGTCTGGGCGGCCAGACGGCTGGCGGCCGGGAAGAAGGTGGTCCCCGTCCCCTTGTCGTCGAGATAATCGGCGATCGCGGCCGTGTCGCAATAGACATCGGCGCCGACCTGCATCACCGGCGTGCGGCGATAGCCGCCGGTCAGCGGAACGGTGTCGGGCCGGGGCATGATCATCGGAATGATCACCGAGCGCCAGGCGAGGCCCCGGGCGTTCAGCATCGCCCGGGCCTTCTCCGAAAACAGCGATTCCGGATAGTGATGCAAAATCAACTCTGGCACGCGTCTTCCCCCACGGGTTTTTCAGCCCACCGGGGCTTGTTCAGCGCAGGGTAGCGGTGTCCGGCCGCAAAGCAAAACCAAGTTTCAGTTTTGGTCAAACTTATATTGGATTCATACAGTTAGAACTGCGGTTCCGCGAGACGGCGTGTACAAGAGGCTATGGTTGCGAGCGACAGCTATGCGGCGTCGAAGTCCCCGGCCCAGGCCGTGGCGATCCGCGTCGGCGGCTATGGACTGGTCATCCTGAGCCTGGTGCTTCTGGTGTCGCACCTGGTCAGGCCCGGTCCCTGGACGGCGGCTCTGCTATTGCTCGCGCCCCTGGCTCTGCTGTTGCTGGTGATCGGCTCGCCGGCCAGTTTCGAGCACACCGCGCGAGGGCGGCGCGTCATCAACGGGCTGCTGTTCCTGCCATTCATGTGGCCGCTGATGATCAACCTGCGACACGCGCAGGTCGACCCCTGGTTTCCGTTGATTCCGG
>JANYFU010000216.1 GCA_025359665.1 Caulobacteraceae bacterium | reverse complement strand
GCCTCGCCAGCAGGCGCGAACGATATTCTCGCAACCGTGGAAAGCCGGGGCCGATCTGGTGAACCCAATCGGCATAGAACAGCGACGGCGCCGCGGCGCAATCGGCCATGGTGAAGCTGTCGCCCGCCGCCCAGGTTCGCCTCGACAGCCTTTGTTCCAGCCAGGCATAGGCGGTGTCGAGCTGTTGGCGGGCCTCGGTCATCGCCTCTTCTTTTCGGCCGCCCTCGCCCCGTAGAGCCTCGAGCACCGGCTTCTGCATGGTGGTCATCACATAGTTGTCGAAGAAGCGGTCCATGAACCGGACCTCCAAAGCCGCGCCGCGGTCGTCGGGCAGCAACCGCACCGGGCCGGCGTGGCTTATGTCTAGGTGCTCGATGATGATGCTGGATTCGGCGATCGTTCGGCCATCGTCCACCAGCACGGGAAATCGGCCGAGCGGCCACAGCGCGGCCCGTTCTTCCGCCGCGCCCGGCTCTTCCAGGTGCCGGTAGACAAAGGAAATCCCATTCTCCCACAGCGCGATCAGCACTTTCTGGCAGTATGACGAGAAGGGGTGGGAATAGAGCGTCAACGGCATCTGGCATCCTCCAGCCGGCGTCACGCTTTAGCGTATGTTCAATGAAACTTGGAGCTTCTTGCGCATGAACGACCGGCTCTGGCCGGGCGGATAGTCGTCCAGAACGCCGAAAACCTCGTAGCCGATCGTCAGATAGAATTCCCGGGCCTGGAAGGTGTCCAGCCAGGCTGAATTACAGCCCTCGGCCGCCGCGTGCGCCTCGGCCCGGGCCATCAGTGTCCGGCCAACCCCTTGGCCGCGCAACGCGTCGCCCACCCAAACCGCCTCGATGAACAGCCATTGCCAGGAGATCACGCCGATCAACCCCGCCGCCAATTCGCGGTTTCCTTCGCGTACCAGCAGGGCGAAGCGGCGGGATTCATGCGGCACGGTCCTGGAATGGAAGTCGTTGATTTCCTTGCCCAGACGCCCGCGAATGTCCGTGGCCGGCGCCGGATCGAACTCCAGCCGGAACCCATCGGGCAGTTCGGTAAAATCGCCGGGCGTGGTCATGCGCGGAACCTTGGCGTTTTCGCCGCCGGTGTGGAAGAGGGCAGGGCCATGAGTCGCCTCCCGATCTCCCGCCGCGCCATTCTCGCCGCGCCGGCCTTGCTGGCGGCCTGGATCGCAGGCGCGGCGACCGCCGACACACCCCCGCGCGAGGTGCATATGCGACTGGCCCGGACGACTGGAGAGGGCCCTGTTGTGGCCCTGACTTTGGACGCCTGTCCGGGCGCCTTCGACGAGCGGCTGGTCGCGGGCCTGGTGGAAGCCCGGATCCCGGCGACGATCTTCGCCTCCGGGCTTTGGCTGCGCCGTAACCCGCGCGGACTGGCGCTGGTGCTGTCCCATCGCGACCTGTTCGCTATCGAGAACCACGGGGCGCGGCACCTTCCGCCCATACTCGGCCATCGCCGGATCTTCGGATTGGCGCCGGCCGGCGACCTGGGCGTTATCCGCGCGGAAGTCATCGACGGCGCCGCCGAGGTTCGCGCCGCCACTGGTCTCGCGCCGAAGTGGTACAGGGCCGCGGCCGGCTACTACAGTCCCGCCGCCATCCCGCTGATCCGCGACATGGGTTTCGGCGTCGCCGGTTTTTCCCTCAACGCCGACATGGGCGCTTCTCTTCCGGCCAGAACCGTGGCCCGACGCATCGCAGCCGCGGCCGGCGGCGACGTCATCGTCGCCCACGTCAACCAACCGTTGCGGTCCAGCGGCGTGGGGGTGTTGGCGGGCGCCAGGGCGTTGCTGGCTCGCGGCGTCAAATTTGCGCGGCTGGACGATCTGGAACCAGCGGACGTGACCTATATTTGAACCGACAGCCTGAACCGGACCGCGGACGTCCTCGTCCGCAACCTTTGGCGTGACGATGTAGCCGCTGTCCAGGTCGCCGAGGAACAACCCTTCCTCTGTGGGAAGGCGGCGCCAGCCCAGGCCGATGAGGAGACAGATCAACGCGTCGAGCCGATCCTGGTCACCTTTTTTCGGCGCCGCGACTGTGGCGAGCCCTTTTGCGCAAAGCGAGATTTCGAGCTGTCCGATCGCCGATGCGTGGGCTGCGACGCCGAGGCAGACCAGGGGCCAATCCGAGGGTCGGAACAGCCGAGCTTTCGGATTGTATTTGGCGCCGTGTCCGCGTTCCCAGATCGCAGGAATGATGGCCGGCAGCGCCAAGGCCGGAAAAACCTCCATCACGAATATCCCCGTCGCCGCGCCCCTCGCCGCCATGGGGTCTTGGGTCGCGCCGATGCGGTCGAGGAAGCGCCAGATGGGAGCCCCGTCCCCGAACATCGACGCACCCAGGCCCGATCGCCTGCCGGGCTGGACCCCACCCTTCAGCTTGGAGATCAGACTGGCCGCCACGCGTTCGACGGGCCGCATCCCCTGTTCGTTCGGAACCACGGTCGGTTGGTCGATGCCAATGATCGCGTAGTCGCACCCGTAACTCGTCCGCTGAACGAACTCGGCGGCTTGATCGAATGTGACAAGGCTGGGGGGATGAAAAACGGACTGCTGATTGTCGTCGAGGATCATCGCGCAAATGGCGCCGGGATTTCGACGATTGTCGGTCCAGGCGGAGTCAAAGCCAATGAAAGCTTCCCGCATCAGGCCGCCTTGGTGGGCGGCCACGGCCCGGTTCGTTCGCTGAGGCTTTTCTTGCAGGTAACCTTGCCCCTTTCGCTGCCGGTGTGCTCTTGCCGGGAGAGGCCCTGCGACCGCTGGAGACAGGTTCATGAGAAAGAGCAATTTCGCGCTCCGGTTGCAACCCTCCCTTTTGGAGGAAGCCCGGGCCATGGCCGAAGCCGAGGGCGTGGCCCTCAACCAGTTGATCAATGTCGCCGTCGCCGAAAAGATGTCCGCGCTCCGCGCCGCCAGCTATTTCAACGCGCGGGCTGGCCGGGCGGACGTGCCCGCGGCGCTCGATATCTTGAAGCGCGCGGGGCGGGGCAAGCCGCCGATTGCCGGTGATGAGTTGGCGATATCGTCCTCCTGACGTCACTCCGATATTCGTCAAGCGGAGATTCGAAACAAATCGACGCGGGCCTCTTGATTTGCAATACGCAATAGTCCATCTTCACGACATGCCCACCGCCGCGACCCAATTCGCCCCACCGCCCCCGGCATCTTCGCCCACCAACGATGTGGCCGCGAACGACGATCTGGATCTGGTCACCCCCGCCATCCTCCGCGCCGAGAGTCGTTTGCGTGATCTCGAACGGATGAGGAAGATCGGCATGGACATTTCGGAGGCTCTGCACGAGCGCGTCGTTGCGGAAGGTGTGGCGCCGGCCGTATCGACGGCGATCAACGGTGTTGTTGACGATTCCGCAAAGTCGCCCACCGCGAAATCACCGCGCTTCGACCCTGCCGAGGCCTTCGCCAAGATCTCCCGGACCGTGCGCCTTACGATCAATCTAGAGGTCAGGGCCGACGAAGCCCTGCGCGCGCTGCAGTCCGGCCAGTTCCTTGCTCGTGAGGCTGCTCGCAAGGGGCGCAAGCTTCGCGAGGAAACCGCCAGGGACGAACGCCATGCGGAAACCCGGGACACGGTTGAGGATCGAATCCAGGCCGTGGTCGATACCGAGGCGCGTTCCGACAAGGAATACCACGGATTGATGGAGGCGATGTTCGAACGCCTCGACGACGACGATGTCTATGCCGAGCTTGAAGACCGCCCCCTGCGCGAGACGGTCGAGCGGCTTTGCCACGATCTGGGCATGTCTCCCGACTGGTCCCGCTGGAGCGGAGACGACTGGATCGCCCACGATGGTCCGCCGAAGCGCCTGCCCTGGTCGGTCTTCAAAAAACCCAGCCGTAGGTGTCTGCTTCCGGACGACGAAGACGAATGAACCGCTCGGCGGGCAATTCCCCGCTACTGCGTCCGGCCCCGCGCCTGGATGCCCGCGCGCCGCGCTTCGACCATCTCCGGCGTCACCGTCCGGTTGTTGGCCGTCGACAGCTTCTGCTCAAGCGCCATCGACTCGCCGAAGTTCAGGTCATAGCCTTTGTCGATGATCTCCTTGTAGAGACACAGCGTCTCCGCCGGGATCGAAGCCATGTCGGCCGCCAGCTTCATCGCCGCCGGCATCAGTTCCTCGGGCTCCACCACCCGGTTGACCAGGCCCCACTCATAGGCGGTGCGGGCGTCGAGGAAATTGCCGCTCAGCGACAGTTCCTTGGCGCGATAGACCCCGATGGTGCGCGACAGCTTCTGCGACAGGCCCCAGCCGGGCATGATGCCCACCCGCGCGTGGGTGTCGGCGAACCGGGCGTTGGTCGAGGCGATCAGCACGTCGCAGGCCAGCGCCACCTCGAAGCCGCCGGTGATCGCCACGCCGTTGATCGCGCCGATGATCGGCTTGCGGCACTCGCCGATGGCCAGCACCGGGTTTTCCGACGAGCCGGTGGCGTTGGCCGCGCCCATGCCCTTGGGATCGCTGCCCAATTCCTTCAGATCGAGGCCGGCGGTGAACGCCCGGCCCGCGCCGGTCAGCACCAATACGCTGACCTCGGGATCATTGGACAGGGCGACGATGGCGTCGTGCAGCGCCGCCCGCAGCGCCCGCGACAGGGCGTTCATCGCCTCGGGGCGGTTCAGCGTGACCACGGCCACCCGATCGGTTTTCTCAACAAGCAGCATCGATGATCCTCC
>JANYFU010000207.1 GCA_025359665.1 Caulobacteraceae bacterium | reverse complement strand
CGAGCCGGAGTCTCTGCCGCGAGTCGCTCAGCCGACGGAGGGAAAGTTCGGCGATGGTCAGGGCCGCGACGCCGCTGGCGCCGGCCAGCAGGAACATCAGCAGGATCTGGTATTTCACAGCTTCGACCGGATCCATGCCGGCAATGATCTGGCCGGTCATGATGCCGGGCAAGGTGATCAGCCCGGCCGCCGACATCTGGTTGATGATCGGCAACAGGCCCCGCCGGATGGCTTCGCGAAGCAGGGGCAGGGTAGCCGTGCGGAACTCGACACCCAGACCCAACTGGGCCTCAATAGCCGACCGCTCGCGCCAAACGCCGCCCACGATACCGTCCAGGGTCAGGCTGCCGGCGTTGAGGACCGACCCAAGAATAATCCCCACCAGCGAGATCGCATACCGCGGATCGTACCAGGGGTGCGGCCGGATCGCGGTGGTTAGGGCCAGGACGGCGGTGACGATGGTGGCCAGCGCGACGGTCGCGCCGCTGATGCTCAGGCCCGCGAGCCCCTTGAACCTATGCACCGGCCGCGCGGCGATTTCCCGCGCCGCGATCATCCCCATCACCATGACGATCGCCAGGGTGGCGAGGGGGCTGTTGAGGGTGAAGATGAACCGCAGAATGAAGCCCACGGCGATCAGCTGGACCACCATCCGCGCCGCCGCCCACAGCAGCTGGCGGTGCAGGTTCAGGCTAAGCGCGATCGACACCCCGGCGTCCAGGGCCACCAGGGCCGAGGCCAGGGCCAGATCGGTGGGGGACAGAGAAATCACGTCTCGGCCTCGAGCTTGCGCTCGACCATCCGCAGGCGCCGGGCGTTCAGCCGCGCGCCCTGGGCGGGATCGTGCGAGACCAGAATGATCGCCGCGCCGGCGGCCGCCCGCTCCAGCAGCACGGCCTCGACCTTTTCCACGGAGACTGGGTCCAGAGGGCCGGTAGGCTCATCCAGGAGCAGGGCCGGCGAGTCCAGGATCAGGGCGCGCACCAGGGCCAGGCGTTGACGCTCGCCGGTGGAAAGCCTGTCGACAGGACCGTCGAACGGCGCGGCGGCGACCCCCAGCCGCTCTGCCAGGGTTCGGGCGCGGCTCAGCTGATCGCCGGCGAAATGATCATGGACGTTCTGAGCCCACCAGCCGGATTCCGCCGTCACATAAGGAATCCGCCGGCGCCAGAGATTCGCCGCCATGCCGGAGCGAGAGGCGCCGTTCAGGCTGACCTCGCCGTGATTGGGGTCGAGATCGGCGACCATGCGCAGGAACAGGCTCTTGCCCGATCCCGAGGCGCCGGAGATGGCCAGGATCGCGCCGCGCGCGAGCTCAAGGGTGAACGGTCCGGCCAGTGGGCTGCGCAGATTCGCGATCCGCAGCCCCTCGCCATCCGCATCTCCGTTTCCGGAGGTCAGTTGTCGCCGCCCAGGATACTTCCCAGGATGCCCCCGACAACACCCGCCGTGGCGATGCCGCCAATGGCCCCGCCTCCACCGCCGGAGCGATCGGCGCCGCCCGGCATGTAGCGCGCGATTTCCTCGGCCAGGTTCATGATCGGCATCGACTGCAGCCAGACCTCGCCCGGGCCGGTCAGGCAGGCCAGGAAGATGCCCTCGCCGCCGAAGATGATGTTGCGGAAGCCGGGCACGAGCTGGATGTCGAAGGAGACGCTGGGTTCATGCACCCCCACATGGCCGGCATGCACGAAGATCTGCTCGCCCGGCGCCAAGCGCTTGCTGATCAGCTCGCCGGAGAGGTCGAGGAACACCGTGCCCGGCCCGGTCACCCGCTGCAGGATGAAGCCGGCGCCGCCGAAAAAGCCCGAACCGATCCGCTGCTGCCAGGCCAACTCGAGGGTCACGGTCTTTTCGGCGCACAGGAACGTCTCCTTGCGGCAGATCAGCGATTCGCCGGGCCGCAGGGTACGCGCCATGATGGTGCCAGGAAAGCGCGGGGCGAAGGCGACGTGGCCCTGGCCGCCCTCCGAGGTGAAATCGGTGACGAAGAAGCTGCCGCCGGTCAGGCTGCGCTTGATGCCGGCGAACAGGCCGCCGCCGGTGTTGGTGTGCATCCGCACCCCGGCGCTCATCCAGGCCATGGTGGCGGTCTGGCTATAGACCGTCTCTCCGGGCGCGAGGTCGATCCCCACGGTCTGCATGACGGTTCCGGATATGGCGTAGCGCATGACTTGCCCCTTATCGAATGGTGGTGCGCCACATTATACAGGCTTGGCGGGTCTTGGCAGCGGCCTTGGCGCAAATCGCGAGGCCGTCGAGAGGTCGATCATGACACAAGAACCCTGCGACCTGACCGCCGTCGAGGCGCGCCGCCGGATCGGCGAAGGTTTCCTGGCGCCGACTGCGTTGCTCGAAAGCTGCATCGCCCGCGTGGAAGCTGTGGATCACGCGGTCAACGCTCTCATAACACGGGACTTCGATCGCGCCCGCCTGGCGTCCCGGGAAGCCGACGCCGCCGTAGTGCGGGGCGACGCCCTGGGTCTGCTCCACGGCCTGCCGCTTGGGGTGAAAGACCTGGACGAGACCGCCGGGCTTCGCACCACCTTCGGCAGCGAGCTGTTCGCCGACAAC
>JANYFU010000203.1 GCA_025359665.1 Caulobacteraceae bacterium | reverse complement strand
CAGGGCGATAGCCGCCAAGCCATAGGCTTCGCTGTTGAGCAGGCGGCTAAGAACGATGGTCGTCAGCAAACGCGACAGGCGAATGACGATTTGCGCCGTCCCCATCGCGGACAGATTGCGGACGAACGGATTGTTCCAGAGCCGCTCCAGGGCTCGGGACGCCATGTGGTCGCGGACGCCGAAGGCGAGTGCCTGCCCTCCAATTTTCATGCGTCGGTCCCGTGCTGATCCGTCGCCGAATACGTGCGGACGGATACTTGTATCAGGCGTGTTTCGAAACCGGACGGCGCATTGGCCGAATCTGAAGACCCAAATTATCGGGCCGCTATACGGAATGGTAGGTCGCGGCGCCTCTTGCTTTGCTGCGATCGCTACTCACGCTGACTATGATGGCCGTAGTCTGAATTGTTCCTGGGCCGACCTGGTCCACTCTGGAGATAATTGGTGAAATTCCTACGAATGGAAAGCGCGCCTGTGTTCACGACGGTCGCGGGCGCCATGACGGCGCTTGGCACGGGGTTCGCCAGAACCTCGGGCGGCGCCATAGGAGCCCGAAACGGCCGCGCCGGAAACCTGCCCGCGCGGATTGTCGGCGACGCAACGGCGCTCGATTCCCGTAATCTGCTGATGATCGCTTTCGACGGTGGACGCTGGGGATCGGCGCGGCTCGTGAAGCCACTCAGCGAGGCGGGTTTCCGCGTGGCCGCGCTTTGTCCCTCCGATAATCCTTTGGCCCAGACCCGATTTCTTGATGAACGTTTCGCACTGACGCAGCTACGGTCGTCGCGACGGTTCGAAGCCCGCCTGGCCGAGGTGATGCGGGCCTGGAGACCCGGCCTTATCGTCCCGTGCGACGAGCGGGCCGTGGCCTGCCTCCATGCCGTCGTCCGCAGAGCCCGTTCGGGCTTCAACGTCGGCCTTACCCGCGAGGCGATGCAAGTCATCATGGCCTCCATGGGCGATCCTGAGCGTTTCAATCAAACCTTGATGAAGAGCGACACACTGCGCCTGGCTCGCGAGCTCGGCCTGACCATCCCGGACAGCGCCTGCGTCGCCTCGAAGGCGGACGCAATCGTCGAGGCTAGCCGGATTGGCTATCCAGTTTATGTGAAGTCGTCGTTCAGTTGGTCGGGTAACGGGGTCAGGCTGTGTCGCGACGCCGACGAAGTGGCCGAGGCGATTGATGCGGCGTGGCCGCGGCGGCCGACGCCGCTTCGCGACTGGCTCCGGCGCGTCGTCCATCGCGACTGGTACCCGAACCGGGCGCCGATCGACGTACAACAGGCAATCAACGGTAGACCGGCAATGACCTGCGCGGTGGCCGTGGACGGACGCGTGCTTGCAAGCTTCGCCGGCGTCGCCCTGCAAACCTGCGCGGCGAACGGACCAAGTAGTATCGCCTGGGTCGGGCCTCACGTCGGGATGGAGCGGGCGTCGGCTGAAATGATCGCGGCGCTCGGCTTCACCGGTTTCGTTGGATTCGATTTCATCATCGATAGTCAGACCGGAGAGCACTATCTGCTTGAGTGCAATCCACGTCCCATCCCGATTTGTCACCTGGGTAAACGCATCGGCGTCGACCTTTGCGCTGCTTTGGCGGCGGAATTGTCGGGCGGTCGCCAAGAACCCGCGACGGTCGTTGGGGAAGAGACCATCGTCCTGTTTCCCAACGAATGGCAGCGCCATCCCGAGGGCCTGGCCAACACGAAGTACTATATCGATATACCCTTTGGCGACCCGCCCCTGATGAGCAGCATGGTTCAGGCCGCCGCGGCGCTGATGAACCAAGACTAGATCGCGCCGGCGTCCTTGCCGATCATGGCGGCGTGAGTGCGGTTGCGCGCGCCCAGCTTGCGGCACAGCGTCTTCACATGCAGTTTGATGGTCACCTCCTGGAGATTGAGCTCCCGGGCGATTTCCTTGTTTGAGCGCCCGTCGATCAGGCCATGAAGCACATCGACTTCTCGTCCCGACAGCTTCGACATCAGTGGATGGGGCGGCGCCTCCTCGCGCCTGGCCAGGAAGGCGAACGGAACGTAG
>JANYFU010000196.1 GCA_025359665.1 Caulobacteraceae bacterium | reverse complement strand
CCAGGCATCCGGCTCCGGCACCGCGGCGATGGAGCCGAACAGGCCATGGGCCTCGTCCGCCACCCCAGCGGTGAAATAGACTTTGTTGGCGTCCCCGCCGTTGCCGCCGTTGCCGGTGATCAGGCCCCAGAGGTCACCCTCAACGATCGGCGCGCCGTTCTTGTCGCGCAGCACATCTACGAAGGCGCCGGTGGTGGCGTTGAAAGCACTGATCGTGCCGTCACCGAAATTGCCCACCAGCAGATCGCCCGCCAACGACTTGAAGCCTCCGGGCGCAATATCGAGGCCCCAGGGCGAATTGATCTCGCCACCCAGAGAGACGAGCCGTGACCTGAACGTGCCGTCAAGGTTGAAAGCGTCAACATAGCCGTTGCCGGCGCCAGCCACGTCGTCGTGTTTCTCCGCGTTCTGCAAGGCGTAGGTCACATAGAGCGTGCCGCCGAGGTTCTGAACATTGAACGGCGCGTAGCCAGCGGCGACATTGGGGTCGGTGAAGGTTTTCACCAGCCCGAAGGCGCTATCGTACATCTCGATTTGGCCGCTGTTGAAATTAGCCGCGTAGAGGAAGTTCGAACCGCCGCTGGAGCCGATCGCCAGACCCTTGTAGACCGCGCCCGATCCGGAGTTGTCCACCGCCACCTGAGCGTTGGTGAAGTCCACGCCAGGCGACCAGCCGGAAATGATCCCGCCCTCGCCCGCGAACAGGAAGACCGCCTTGCCGCTTTTGCCGCCGCCGCTGACCAGGAAATCGCCGGCCGAGCCGTTGAATACCTGGCCCGTGGGATTGCCGGGAACGGCCACATTCAGGGGAACCTTGGCGCCGGCGCCGGTATAGAGGGTGCTGAGCCCAGAGTTGTTGTCGGACACCCAGATCGGCCCGGCGGGCGAGGCGGACATGCCCCATGGGTTGATCAAATTGGGGTCTTTGGTCACGGCGGTGACCGAGCCGTCCGATACCAGCTTGGACACCTGAAAACCGCTGGCGTTCGCCGCCGGGGCCTGCGCCGCCAGAAATCCAGCGGTCAGCGCGGTCATCATCGACGCCGCGCGTGTCCTGGAAAATCCACTCATCTCGCCCTCCGAGGTCTTGGGCGGGGACGCTTCCCCGTCAGCGGTGAATGCCTCCCGGCCGCCGGAGGGTTCAAAGCGATTTGAAAAAAAGCCGGGAGGGGCCGGTCAGAAGAACAAGGTCAGATCCAGTGATGCGAGTCCCCGACCCCGGGCGTAGCTGGCGGGGTAGTCGGTCGGCAGGAATGTGGTGGTCCAGCTCAGGCGGGCCTCGCCGCCCTTGAACGGTCGGATGACGCTGGCGCTGATGTCGTAGTGGGGCTTGCGCACGCTGTAGCCGGACAGCTGATTGAGCACCCCGATGTGACCGAGAACCCGCCAACCCCGTCCAGGCCGGACCACGCCGTTAAACTCATTGTAGATCGATGTTACAGTCGGGTCGAAATAGTTTGGGGAGAAGTAGGCAAAGTAGCTGAAATTTCTGAATATCACGCCAATATGAAATTCGGTGGCGTCGATCCGGTAGGGAACATATCTGGATGCCTGATAGTCGATGTCCTGCGCATAATTGGCGTTGCTGACGCCAAAGTCCCACGTCGGGCCGCGAGCCGGACGCACAGCGTAGCCAAGATATTCCACATGCCCGAGCACCTGAGGGCCGCGTCGCGAATCCACCTCGCCGATCAGCGAGCCGCCAGCATAGAAACCGTGAGGGCCGTCATAGGCCAGGGCCAGACTCAATGCCGGATCGCCGTCGGTCAGGGAGCCGCCGCGATAGAGCAGGTTGGTCGTCGCCGTGGCGCTGAGGGCGACCTGCGCATGGGCCGGAGGCGGCGCGCCGACCCCCAGGCAACAGGCGACCGCACCGATGATGATCGACGACGGCGGGATTGCCCTAACGCGCGGGATCCGCCGCCAGTCGGGTCGCGCAGTCTCGGTCACAGGAACCCGCGACGCGCGCCAGCGAGGCGCGGGCATCGATGGCGCCGCCACCGTATCGGGAAGCCACCAACACCCGGCCATGCGCGGCCGACGGATCGCGCTCGCGCATCAGCGCCATCAATCCACTGACGTGGGCCGCGGCATATGAACTTCCATTGACCAGAGACCATCTTCCGCCGGGTTGGGTGGTGGGAATGTCGCGCCCCGGTGCGCTATACAGCCCCGCGCGCGGGGCTTCCAGCACCACGTCACTGATCGCCAGCACACCGGCGTGGGAGGCCGGAAAGCCACCACCCGGCGCGGCCGGATCGAACGCCCCCACCACGGTTACGCCGCGGGCCTCGGCGATGTCCAGGAGACGGCCCAACAACGCGTCGGGAGGGCCGCTGAGACTGAGGTTGATGACCTGGGCCTTGTTCTCGATCGCGAAGTGCAGGGCTTGGGCCAGGGTCAGGCTGTCACAGACCGTGGGCGACGCGCCGGGATTGGGTTGCCAGCAGGCTCTGAGAGCCATCAGCCGCGCCTGGGGCGCCACCCCGACAATACCCAGGCCGTTGCCGCCCCGGGCGGCGATGATTCCGGCGACGCCGGTGCCGTGCTGTTCCCCCTTGCTGGGCCGACCCGGCGCGAAGTCCCGGGCCATGCGAACCTGGCCGGCCAGATCGGGGTGCGCGGCGTCGACCTGGCTATCGACTACCGCCACCAGAATGTTTCGGCCCGTAGCCATCCGATGTAGATCGGCCAGGCGCCATTGGACAACTGACGGCTGGGCGCGGAACAAGGGATCATTGGGCGTCGCCGCCCCACCTTGGGCGCGATAGAGATGCATCGGCTGCGACCAGGCGACATCGGGATCGTGGGCGAGGGTATCCGCCTCCGCCTCGATCGAGCGGCCTTCGGGCACGGCCAGCACGTAGCAGTCAACGCCCAGCAGCGGCATCGGCCAATCGGTCACCAGAGTCAGGCCATGGGCCCGGGCCAGACGACCGGCGATGCGCAACCGCGCCGAGCGCCCAAGGTTGTCATCGTAGGCGCCGCCATAGTCGGCGCCTGGCCGAAAGTGTTGGGGCGGCAGGCGAAGCAGCACCAGAACCTGGCGGCTGGCGTCGCCCACGCCTGGCGCGGCGGCGTTGTCGCGGGCGAAGGCCGCGCCGCCGAAGATGGCGAACCAAACGGCCAGGACCACGATCAGCCGCCCCGCGAACCTGGCCATCATGAGGGTCCGGCGGGGTCGATGGGTTCGGCCATCACCACGCTGGCCGCACCACGCAGGGTGGTCAGGGCTCGCGCTCGTTCCTGGACCGGGACGCTCAACACATAGGCGTCGGCGGCTGTGGGACCGTCCACCAGGCGGGCGTGGCTGGCAAGAATAGCCGCCCGCAGGTCAGCCTCCCGCGCGTCGGGCCGGAACATGACCAGCATGTTACCGGACGCGGCGGCTGGAGCCGAGCCGAGAGTGCGATAGATGGCCGGCGGCGCGGCCGGGCGCCAAGCCAGGACCAACACGACTCCCGCCGCGACAACCACCGCCTGACCAGCAATGGCCCAGCCGACCCAGGCAGGGCCGCGAAGGCGGGCGCCCAGACTGGCGAGCCATCCCGCGCGGGGCCGGCGGCTGTCCAGTCGCGCCCGCATCAGGGCCCAGCCCGGCTCAACCTCGACGGGCATCGCCTGAACTTCGTCGATCAGCCGCCGCTCGATCACAACCTCGGCGCGGCATTCGGGACATTGGTCCAGGTGGGCGGTAACCTGGGCCAGGTCGTCGGCCTCAAGCCGGCCGGTGACGAACCAGGGCAACAGGAACTGCACCCGGGCGTGGGCGTCGCCCCGCAGGGGAATCACATGTCCGCTCATCGCCGCCTCACAGCCAGTCCGCCAGCTGGCCGGCCAGCTGGCGTTTGAGGTGGCGGCGCGCGTGAAACATCCGTGTTTTCACCGTATCGACCGGACAGGCCATGATCTCCGCGATCTCCCGATATCCCATGTCATGATAGTAGGTCAGGTCAACCACCGCGCGGTGGTCGGACGAAAGTTCCTCCATCGCGTCCCGCAGCAGATCGCGCACCTGGCGATCGCCCAGCCGCCGCTCCGGACCGGCGTCGTCACTCGCCCGGGTCTCCGCGCCGATGTCCTCGACGGGGACGTCCTGACGGCGCATGGCGGCCAGCGCCTTGCGATAGGCGATGGCGAAAATCCAGGTCGACAGGCGGCTGGTTCCGTTGAACCGTTCGGGCCGGTCCCAGACGGTGAGCATAGTGTCATTGAGCACTTCCTCCACCAGGGGCGGACGCCGGGTCATGTTGAACAGAAACCGGGTCAGCCGAGGATGGTAGGCCCGGTAAAGATCCTCGAAGGCGCGCCGATCCCCCCGGACCACCCGAGCAAACAGCGCCGCCTCGTCGCGGGCGTCCGAGGACGGCGCGACGCGGCCTCTGTCGGTGGTCGGCCTGACCTCGATGGGCATCGGTTCCCCTTGCACGTGGGGCTTAATGTCCCGGAGCGAGGAAAAGGTTCAATGGGGGTGGCCGGGTTCATGCTTTAGACGCGGCCTATCGGCGCCTGCCGCTCACCCCACGATCTTCGAAACCCGTCTCGCTATGCGCTTCAGCACCGGAGCTTTCGTCAGAGCCGGCGACGGGCGGCCGGCGCGGATCAGAGGTCCGTAGAGGGCCTGGGCCTGGGCCATCGCCTCGGCCATGGCGTCCAGGTCATCGGTTGGCGGGTCCTCACCGCGGGCCGCCGCGCACAGCCAGACATACATCCGATCGACCCAGACCGGCAGGTCCCCGTCGTCGCCAGAGGTGGCGTGGTTACGCATGCCGGCCTTCCAGTGGATCTTGGCAAAGTCCAGCCCGGCGACGACCTGGGCCTGCTCGAAACAGCCCAGGCCCTCAGCCAGAGACCTGGCCGACTCGACGGGGTCGGCCAGGAAATCGTCGTAGGAGACAATGGCCCGGGGCATCGCGCGGGAATGCCGTTCCGCCTCGAGATTGTGCGTCAACCACACGGCGCGACCATGCTGCGCGATCGCCTTGTTGGCCGAATCCACGAACCCATCGCGTCGCTTCACCAGGGACAGGGCCACCTCGTCCGGATGGCGAAAACCCAGCAGCACGAACGGCTTCGCCCCGAACTCCTCAAGCAGCCCGCTCCACATCGGCATCAGGATCGAGATCCGCGGGTCCTTGATAACGAACAGGGTCTCGTCGGCGAAATCCCGCCGCAGCACCGCCATCAGCGCGGCCCGGCAGGTCGCCGCCGCGGGGCTGTCGAACATCGCCTTGGTCGGCATCCGTGGATCGTTCCAGCCATGACCGACCGCGACCAGGAAATCATTATGAATTTTAACGATTTCTTCCGATTCCCAGAAGCCCTCCTCGTTGTCGGGCGACGGTTCGATCAGATTGGAGGGCAGAGCCGCCCCCATGGCGTTGATGGTGCGGGTCATGGCGGAAGTGCCCGAACGGTGCATGCCCAGCACAAGCACACAGGCCCGGCCGGGCCCGGATGACATAGCCATAGGTAAAAGCGCTCCGCCGAACTCGATAGACCCACCCGCCACGCCGCGCGTCTTAGCCGCGTTCGCCGTCGCCGGCTACAGGGCCGCCAGACTGGCGGCCAGGCGGGAGCGATGGATTTGCGCACCATGCCTTTCCAGGGTCACCCGGGCCGCCTCAAAGGCCGCTTGCGCGGCAGGACGGTCGCCCTGTCGCCGGTGAAGCTCTCCTTCGACACGCAGGATCTCCGCCGCGTCATTCTCGATGCCGGTGTCAGCCATCAGCGCCTTGGCCTGGCCGATCAGGTCCAGGGCGTGATCGATCCGGCCCAACCGGCCGGCCGCGTCGGCGGTCCACATGATGAAGGTGGGCAGATAGAGCAGGCTGCCGGTGGCGAGATAGGCCTTCAGCGCGCCCTCCAGCATCGCCCCGCCTTTTTCCACCTCGCCGGTGCCCACCAGATATCGGCCCTGGAGCACCTGGGCGCCGGCGTTCCAATAGGCCATCTCATGTTCCCGGGCGAGTTCGGCCAGTTCGGCAATCAGCGGCGCGGCGCCGTCGTAATGGTCGGCGAAAAGCCCGGTCAGGACACGCCCGGCAAGCGCGTAGGCCAGGCTGTGGGGTTGCCCGAGGGCGCGGGCGTGATCGAGGCTCTGGCGGATCGCAGTCCAGGCCTCGGCCGTCTGACCTCGGTAGAGCTGCACCCACGACAGATACATCAGCATCACCACCCGCGGGTCATCCACCAGCACCTGGGCGTAGTCGGTGCGCCGATCCATCGCATAGAGCGACAGGCCCCGTTCCAGAATCGGCAAGGCGTGATCGAATTCCGCCATGGGAAAGGCCAGGGCGCCGAGCGCCCGACAGGCGATCAGGGTCCAGGACTGGTTCTGCTCGCCCTCCGACAGGCGCAGCAGTTCATCGGCGTGCGTGCGCGCGGCCACGAACCGGCCGCGCAGAAACTCATGGATCCACAGGCCATGGACGACGGCCAGAAGCTCGGGCTTTTCGCCGATCGCCTCGCACAGCACCTTGGCTCGGGCGAATGTGGCTCCGGTCTCGGGATTCGCATAGCCGACCGTGGCGATCAGGGCCTTGCCGAGCGTGAGCTCAAGCCGGAGCTCCAGGCGCCATCGCCATGCCTCTTGCGGGGCCTGGGCCAGCAGGCCGAGTCCTCGACGCAATCGCGACGCCGCCTCGGTCATGGCCGATTGCGACAGAGCCAACAGGCCGGCTGTCAGCCAATAGCCAGCCGCGGTCTCCGCTTCGCCCGCCTCGGTAGCGTAGTGGGCCAGGCGCTCCGGCTCGGTGGCGACAACGGTCGGGTGGTCGGCCTCGATAATCCGCAACAGCCGGGCGTTGAGCCGGCGCCGATCACCGCGTAGCAAAGTGCCATAGGCGGTTTGCTGGAACAGGGCGTGCTTGAACGCATAGCCATCGGCGCCCGCATCCCGTTCCGAAGCGATCAGGCCGGAGCCCACCAGCCGCTGCAGGGCCTCGGTCTGGGCCTGCGGCGTCATTTCCCCAAGGCTCTCAAGGGCGCGGGTGGAAAACCGGCGGCCGATCACCGCGGCGATCTGGGCCAGGTCCTTGGCCGGCCCCAGACGGTCCAGACGCGCCAGCAGCGAGTCCTGCAAAGTCATCGGCAGTTTCAAATCGGCCGTCGAGCCGTCGCGGGCGTCGGCGGCCATCTCCAGGGCCGAACGGGTGATCTCCTCGATAAACAGAGGCACGCCGTCGGCGCGGTCGACGATCGCCCGGCGCACCGAGGGCGCCAGGGGGCGGGATCCGGCGACCAGGGTCACCAAGGCGGCGCTGTCGGCGGGACCCAAGTGCGATAAAGTCAGTTCCTCAACCACCGGCTCCCCAAGCCAGGCCGGCTGAAACTCCGGGCGCGCGGAAACCAGGACCAGCGTCCTGTCCATTCCTCCAGAGCGCACAAACCGTTCCAAAACCGCCAGAGAGGTGGCGTCACCCCATTGGGCGTCGTCGAAGATCACCAGCACCGGGACATGGAGTGCAAACAGGCGCACCTGGCGGATCAGCGCCTCGATCCGGCGATCGCGTTTCTGGGCGGCGTTCAGCGCCTGTACCGCCGGGCTTTCGGGAATGGGCGCCCCGACCAGACCAGCCAATAGGGCGACATCATCCGGATCGGTTTGCGGGGCCATGACCGTCTCCGCGGCCGGGATGGTTCCCACCGGGGTCTCCAGGCGGATGGCGCGCCGCATCTGTTGGATGAACGGCCAGAACGGCGCCTCCTGGGTCTGGGCCGAACAATAGAGGCCGAACCGCAAGACGCCTCGGGCCTGCGCCGCGCGAGCGATCTCGGCGACGATGCGCGACTTGCCCAGGCCCGCGTCCGCCTTCATCAGAACCACCCGGGGGCCTCCGCTCGATACCGACTCCAGGGCCTCGGTCAGATACCCGATCTCCTGGTCACGGCCCACCAGGGGCGCCTCGCCCCCCTCGCCCCACTCTCCCAACACATCACGGTCGGCCCGCCCTACCACCCGCCAGGCCTGGACAGGCGCGGCGAACCCCTTGGCGTTAATCCCGCCCAGATCCACCAGCTCATACTCGCCACGCAGCAGACGGCGAGTGTCGTCGGAGATCACCACGGCGCCCGGCGCGGCGGCCGATTGCAGGCGGGCCGCCAGATTGCCCACCGACCCCACCACCTCATTGCCTGCGGCCTCGTTTTCCAGCCGGTTGACCACGCCCTCGCCGGTGGCGATGCCGATCCGTACCTGGGCGTTCTCGCCATCGGGCAACCTGACCGCGCTACCGACCTCCACTGCGCGCAGACCGGCCAGAACGGCGCGATCGGCGGCGTCTTCCTGGGCGTCGGGATAGCCGAAATAGACCACCGCGCCATCGCCAACCCGGGCGCCGACATAACCGCCAACCACCCGGATAGCCGCGCCAACCTCGCTGTGGAAAGTCTCCACCGCGTCATTGAAGTCCTCTGGGTCACATCGGGTGGCCAGGGCGGTGGACCCCACCAGATCATAGAACAGGATCGTCATCTGACGCCGCTCGCCCGACCGCCTGGGCGCGGCGGCGACGGACGCCAGGGGTGCGCCGCACTGACCACAAAAACGGTTGGCGTGCGGTTGTTCGGCTTGGCATTGGCCGCAGATCATCGGGCCGGGTTCTCTGGTTCCGTGAAGACAAACACTCACGCGAGGGGAGGAGAAACATGGGGGGCCATGACCGTCAACCTCGGTGATCGACAACGGAATTTTCGTTAAAATTTGAGGCAGATCAAGCGTTGTGGCGTCTATTTCTTCGGGATGGGGCAATCCCCAAAGTTGTTCAAAGATTTAGCGTCGCGTACGCGATGGGTTGTCATGCAATATCGACAATTTTGATGTCTTAAAAAAGGTCCAAATCATGTCAAATGGGAAATATTCCTATCTTATATAATTCATCTAATTTTCCAAAAAATGATCAAATATTGTGATTTCAATCATAATTGCCGAGAAAATGATGGATACAAGGATATCGAAATTTTCGTATCGCAGTAATGCTTGTCTTATAGGTTATTTTCCAAGTGATTTTGTAGTATTTTTATTCTAATCGTCGGAAGAAGTCCTCGAAAATCGAAATTCCCTTTAAGATAAGCCGATGAACATGGGAAATATGGCCGATGAATTTGAAACCCTTCAAGACCGCGTTGAGCATTCTGCTCCTTTGGCTTTTGGGAGCCGGCGCGAATGCCACCACGCAGGTGCCTGCCAGCCGCCTCGCCTTACTGAGCCGCGGCATGAATGCGGATAATATAATTAATAATTCTCGATTTGCCGATTATACAGCAGCAGATCGATTCCCTGAAGAATTATCGTTTCAGAATCGCCA
>JANYFU010000159.1 GCA_025359665.1 Caulobacteraceae bacterium | reverse complement strand
ATGCGGAGGTACGGATGGCGCGGATCGGCGAAGCGATTGGGCGGTACAACGGCGGGGCTTTGAGCTGCGTTGAGGCGGGCGAACTGCTTGGCATGAGCGAGCGGCACTTTCGTCGCCTTAGGGATCGCCACGAGGCCGATGGCGCCGAAGGGCTCATTGATCGTCGCCGGGGCAAGGCGTCGGGTCGTCGGGCGCCGGTGGACACCATCGAGTGGGTGCTGGAGCAGTTCCGCACGCGGTATTTCGATTTCACGGCCAAGCATTTCCATGAGGCGTTGCAGGCTGAGAAGCCCGGCTTCACGCTGAGCTACACCTGGACCAAGAGCCTACTCCAGCAGCGGGGCCTGATCGGTATTGCCCGCGGCCGTTCGGCGCACCGCAAGAAACGGGTGCGCAAGCCACTGCCGGGGATGATGCTGTTTCAGGACGGCTCGACCCACGAATGGCTGGTCGGCCAGCCCGATCTCGACCTGATCGGCACGCTCGACGACGCCACCAGTGAGATAACTTCGCTGTTCCTCGTGGCGCAGGAAGGTACGGCCTCGACCTTCCGGGGCCTGGCCGAGACGATCGCCAGGAAGGGGTTGTTCTGCTCGTTCTATACGGATCGTGGCAGCCACTACTTCTGGACGCCCAAGGCCGGCGAGGAGGTCGACAAAGCCCGGTTGACGCAGGTGGGCCGCGCCCTGGCCGAGCTGAGCATCACCCACATTCCCTCCTACACTCCCGAGGGCAGGGGCCGCATGGAACGGCTCTGGGGAACCTTGCAGCTGCGCCTGCCGCCGGTCCTGAGGCTGAAGGGCGTAACCACATTGGAGGCGGCCAACCGGTTCCTGGCCGAGATCTATATCGCCCAGCACAACGCCAGGTTCGCCGTGACGGCGACCGAAGAGGGATCGGCCTTCGTCCCCTTCGTCGGCGACATCACCAACATCCTGTGCGCCAAGCACGAACGCGTCGTCAGCAAGGATAACTGCGTGCGCTTCGAGGGGCTCTCCCTTCAGATCCCCGCACAGCGCCACCGGACCCACTTCGTCAAAGCCAATGTCCGGGTCCACCAGTATCCCGGCGGCGAGCTGGCCCTCTTCGACGGTCCCCGTCGCCTGGCCGACTACACCGCCGACGGCGTCCTGATCGCCCGCGAGGCCCCGACAAACCGATCAGCCGCTTAAGCCCCCTCAGCGGCCGGCCTGTGGATTTGTGGACGCAGGAGAGAGACCTCCGACCACAACCCCACAGGCCCCACTACGACGAAACGAAAGCGGACATTTGATGTGCTACGAAAACCGGACATCTTCATTTGCTATCGACAGAGTCCCGGCGCGAACTCTCAGCGGCTCGACGGTGTCGAAACCCATTTCAGGACGCTCGCCATTCGCGTTCGACGGTTGCACCCGATAAAACCCATCCCTATATCGAGATGAGTTAATGGCGGATGGGATCACGATGTCGACCGGACTGAGCCTGACGCTGAACGAAGCAGGCTATGTGGTGGAACAGTCCGCCACCGCGATAAACCGCGCGGTAGACCGGGGCGTCATTAAGGCGACGCTCCATCGCCGTGGCAAGAGCCGGTTCCGCGGTGTCGGGCCGGCGGAACTGCGGTTCCTGGTCATCTCGGGCGAGGTAGAAACCAAGCTGACGCCGGCTGGTCGCAAAGCCGTCTATGAAGCCATTCGCCGTCTCCCCGGTGACGCCAACCGCATCCAGCTCGGTGTCATGGAATTCACCCTCGGCGATGCGGATCGGAGGATCGCGGCACGGCTCCAACAGCTCCAAGACCTGAAGTCCGAAGTCGAGGCACGCGAGGGCGCTGATCCGGTGCTCAGGGGCTGCGAGGCGTCCGTCTATGAAATCGATGCGCTCACGCGCGGTCAAACCATCGCCGAGATCATTGAGGACTATCCTGGCCTCACGCCGAGGCAGATCGAAATCGCGCTCGAATACACAATCGTCTACCCCAAGGCTGGCCGACCGCTGCCGACGCGCAGCCTGAAGCGGATGCTGGGCGATATGGCTGATTCGGGCGCCTGGCGCGTCGAGTCTGATGAGGTGTCATCACCCCGTCTCATCCCGTGACGCTCTACCTGCTTGATGAGAACGTCTTGCGTGAATTGGGTGCGTCGGGGGACAGGAATGTGCGGCGTTGGTTCGCCAGTGTCGCGATGTCTGAAATACGGCTCAGCGCCATGACGCTGTTCGAGAAGCGGCGCGGCTGGGAACGGCGCGGGAAGAGCCACCCTGAATTCGCCGCCGCCAGACTGAGCGAAATCGGCGCGTTGGAGGCCGCCTATGCTGGGCGCATCCTTCCCATCGACGAAGTGGTAGCCGCCGAATGGGCGCGCTTACTGGGTGCGAAGGATAAACACCAACGCGACATGGCTCTGGCAGCGACCGCGCGAGTCCATGGCATTGTGCTTGTCACGCGCAACATCAATGATTTCCGAGGGCGCGGGGTCGATGTCCTGGATCCGTTTCGCGACCCGCCGTTTGCTGAGCGAATGTAGCGGGCGCGAACCGATGAAGAGTGGACTTATGTCCGCGCCAAACTTCCGCGACCTTGAACTGAAACTTGAGCGGCTACGCCAGGCCATCGAGTTCGGCCGACGCGCCGCCGCCAACACAGGGCCGGCCACGGGCCGCGAAACGGCCGGCCAAGGGCCAGCAAAGGGCAAAAAAAGGGCCAGCGAAGGGCCAAAAACGGCCACCCAAGGGCCAGGCCCGCGCCACTCCCCTTTCGGCCCCCGCCGCGATCCGCGATACTCTCTCTCAAGAACACCAATAACACCCCGGGAGCGCGCCGCCGCGATGCAAGACGCCGAAGACCATGAAGCCCTGCGCGAAGGCGTCCGCGCTGTCGTCTCGCGCTTCGACGACGACTATTGGTATGCCCGCGACGACGACGGCCTGTTCCCGTTCGAGTTCCACAAGGCCATGGCCGACGGCGGCTGGCTGGGGATCACCATGCCGCCCGAATATGGCGGCTCTGGCCTGGGCGTCACCGAGGCGGCGATCATGATGCGCGAGGTGGCCAGCCACGGCGGCGGCATGGCGGCGGCCTCCTCGGTGCACATCAACCTGTTCGGGCCTCATCCGATCGTGGTGAAGGGGACCGATCACCAGAAGGCCCGCTGGCTACCGCCGCTGATCGCCGGCGAGGACCAGTGCTGTTTCGGTTTCACCGAGCCCGACGCGGGGCTCAACACCACCCGCATCAAGACCTTCGCCGAGAAGGTGCCCAGCGGCTACGTCGTCCACGGCCAGAAGGTCTGGACCTCCACCGCCCAGGTGGCCAACAAGATCATGCTGCTGACCCGCACGACGAAGTTCGAGGATTGCGCCCGGCCCACCGACGGCATCACCATCTTCTACACCGACCTCGACCGCGCCCGGATCGACGTCCACCGCATCCCCAAGATGGGCCGCAAGGCGGTCGACTCCAACGCCCTCTTCATCGACGGCCTGTTCGTGCCCGAGGAAGACCGCATCGGCGAGGAGGGCAAGGGCTTTTCCTACATCCTCCACAGCCTCAACCCCGAGCGCATCCTGGTCGGCGCCGAGGGCATCGGCATCGGCTCCGACTGCATCGCCAGGGCCGCCGCCTACGCCCGCGAGCGGGTGGTGTTCGACCGGCCGATCGGCCAAAATCAAGGCATCCAGCACCCGCTGGCCGAGAAGTGGATGTATCTGGAATCGGCCTGGCGCATGGCCCTGCACGCCGCCGCCCTCTACGACGCCGGACTGCCGTGCGGGGCCGAAGCCAACGCCGCCAAGTTCCTCGGCGGCCGCGCCGGCCACGACGCCGCCTGGCAGGCCATCGCCACCCATGGCGGCTTCGGCTACGCCAAGGAATACCATGTCGAACGGCTTTACCGCGAGGTGGCGATCACCCGCATCGCCCCGATCACCGAACAGCTGATCCTCAGCTTCATCGCCGAAAAGGTCCTCGACCTGCCTAAGAGCTACTGAATGGAAAATCAGGCCATGACCGGCGACGCCGTCATCACCGAGGTGCGCGCGGCGCACCAGTTCGATCCCGCCCGGCTCGAGGCTTGGCTGACCGGTCGCCTTGAGAGCTTTACCCCGCCCCTGCGCGTTCGCCAGTTCGAGGGCGGCCATTCGAACCCGACCTTCCTGCTGGAGGACGCCGGCGAGCGCCGCTGGGTGATGCGCAAGAAGCCGCCCGGCGTGCTGCTGCCCTCCGCCCATCAGGTCGGCCGCGAGTTCACGGTGCTGAAAGCCTTGCGCGACACCGACGTTCCGGTTCCCACCGTCCGCCTGCACTGCGAAGACGTTGAGGTCGTCGGCGCCGAGTTCTTCATTATGGACTGGGTCAAGGGGCGAATCTTCCTCGACCCGCTGCTGCCGGACCTGACCCCTGCCGAGCGTGGCGAACTCTACGACGACTATATCCGGGTGCTCACGCGACTGCATGCCGTGAACCTCAAGACCGTCGGTCTGGAGGACTATGGCCGGCCCGGCAACTACTACCAGCGCCAGATCGGCCGCTGGATCAAACAGTTCCAGCTGGCCCAGACCGAGGACATCGAGGACATGCGCCGGCTGATGGACTGGCTGCCGGCCAACATCCCCGCCGACGACCAGATCACCTTGGCCCACGGCGACTATTCGATCCGCAACTGCATGATCCATCCCACCGAGCCGCGTGTTGTGGCCGTGCTCGACTGGGAGCTGTCGACCATCGGTCACCCCTATGCCGACGTCGCCTATACGACCATGTTCCAGATGGGCGAGACGTCCCAGGCCGATATCGTCGCCCTGGGCATTCCGGGCCAGCAGGCGATGCTCGACCGCTACATCGCCATCAGCGGCCGCCCGGCGCCCCAGAGCTGGGCGTTCTACAAGGTGTTCGTGCTGTTCCGCCTCGCGGCTATCAACCAAGGCGTCTACAAGCGCGGCCTCGACGGCAACGCCGCCTCGGAACACTTCCACCTCGTCCTCCCCTCGGTCCGCCGCCTCGCCGCCCGGGCGTGGTTGATCGCAGAGGGTGGGGATTAGACTTCAAACCTCGGGGGAGCCTTGGCATGGCCTACAGGCGATTCGGAACCGCTGGCCTGATGATCGGCTCCATTCCCGAGGCCTACGTTTGTTGAGGTCCCGCCGGCCGCGCCCGTCCGGTGACCACGGTCAGAGGATCGCCGCGCCGGCCGTCGCTCAACACCCTGATCTCGATGTCGGGGAATCCTGCCCGGCCCAGATAGAGTTCCACCAGCCGCGCGTGGCCGTCGCCGTCCAGCGCCCGCCACACCGCCACCGCCTTGGTCGGAAAACAGCGGTTGGAAAAGCTCACCACCAGCGGCGCGCCGGGCTTCAGCACACGGGCAAGATCGGTCAAAACGTTCAGCGGCCGTTGCAGATACTGGATCCCGACACAGATCATCGCCCCATCGATGCTGGCGTCCTCCAGCGGCAATACAGGATCGCGATTGAGGTCCTGAACGAAGGCCCGGCTCAGGCGCGGGTTGGCGGCCAGTTCGTCGGCGTTCATCCCATGGCCGATCACCTCTGCATACGCCACATCGTCCGGCAGATGGCTGACCCAGCTGCTCATCAGGTCCAGCAGCACGCCGCCGGCCGGCAGCGTTTCGCGGTAGAAATCGGTCAGCGCGGCGATCGCCCCCGCGTCGATATGGGTGACCAGCCGCGCCTGTTCATAGAACTCGCCATCATCCCCAGCATCTACCTTGGCGAAAGCGCCGGGCGGAAATTCGGGGAAGTCGGTCTCGGCGCTCATGGGAGCCATTCTAAAGCCTCCCGCCCCCGAATGCACCGCCAAGCTGGAGCCCCCTCCACCGCGTCGCGGTCCCCCTCCCCCAGGGGGGGAGGAGAGGGGCGCCTCTCTTCCCCCCCTGGGGGAAGTCCGCCCGAAGGGGGGGATGGGGGCCAACCATGACCGCCGCCGCCAAACCCCTGGGCTTCACCCAACTATTGAAGACCTACCTCGGACCCCAATCGGGTCGCGTGGCGATCCTGGCGGGCCTGTTATTCACTGGCGTCGGGTTGCAACTCATCGGCCCACAAATCCTCAAGCGCTTCGTCGACAGCGCCGTCTCCGGCCCGGCCGCCCTGCCGATGGCGACGCTCCGGACTCTCGCCGGTCTCTACATCGCCGCCGCCTTGCTGACCCAGGCCGCCCAGGTCGCGACCACCTGGTTCAGCGAACAGGTCGGCTGGACGGCCACCAACCGCCT
>JANYFU010000086.1 GCA_025359665.1 Caulobacteraceae bacterium | reverse complement strand
CGTCGTTTGCGCCGGTGACGGCCGTACGGTCCGGCATGCTGTACCGTATCGTTGATCCGCCGGAGGGAACGGCGACCCGGATTACCCGGGCCAACGCGGTCGTTTCCGAACGCAAGACGGTGGCCGAGGCGACCGTGTTCGTTGGCTTTGACGACTAGCGGCCGGGCCTGAAGGTGGCCTTGGCCATAAGAGCTGTCGCCTTACAATAATGGCATGACGCATGTGTTCGAACTGGTCGACCGGTTGGTTGGTCCCGACAGGCTCGGTCGGCTCACAGGGTCGAAGCCGCACCTCTATGTCTTTCGCACAACCGACGCTGTTCTATGCCGCTGCCATGTCGATTTGAGTTCCGGCGTCGCGGCGTCACTTGAACGCATCGCCCTTGCGCCGCGTGGGCGACAGCGAGATTGGCCGCGGGAGTACGGCCAGTATCTGGCGATCCTGGCGTCGTTTGCGCCGGTGACGGCCGTACGGTCCGGCATGCTGTACCGTATCGTTGATCCGCCGGAGGGAACGGCGACCCGGATTACCCGGGCCAACGCGGACCTCTTGCGTGACGGGCTGGACGAGTGGCTGCCGGCTGTCGACGCGGATCGACTCATCTACGCGGCGATCGTCGATGGGCGCGCCGTGTCCATATGAGCCAGCGTCAATCAAGTAGATGGGGCGCACGAGGCCGGCGTCGAGACTTTACCGTCCCACCGGAGAAAAGGCCTAGCCGCTCATGCGGTCGCCGCATGGGCTGGCGCTGTGCTTCGCATGAACGCCACGCCGTTCTACGGCGCAACCTTCGACAACCTCGCTTCGCAAGGCGTCGCGAGGCGTCTGAAAATGGAGCTCGTGGGGTCCGAACTCTCTGTTGAATGCGCGCGGGCCGACGGCAAGTAACCACTCCGGACAACCTGTTCGCGACCGCGAGCAAGCCTGCATTCGGAGAGAATGTTGTCGACAACACGGGCAATCGGCGCGGTGGCGTCAATGCTCATCGCGGTCTTCGGGACATCCGCCTTTTTGGCGTAAAGCCGCTCGATCAGAGCGATACGCCAGGTCCCGGTCGCCATGAACGGCCTGATAGCCGCGCCGCTGCAATTCGGTGGCGACCGCCGTCTTGCCAAGATCCTCGTTGCACCGGACGCCTACCACGGGATGGTTTCGTTCTCCCAGCGCGTGAACGTCCCTGTCGGGCTGTCCGGGCCAAGCAACGCGACCCGCACCGCTTCGCGGGCGCCCTCTTCGACGGTCTCCGTGCCCGCGTAGCCGTTCAGATTGGTCCTGGTAAAGCCTGGGGAGACCGCGCTGACCCTGATCCCCTCGGGCTCCAGCTCGAGCGCCATGGCGACCGTCAGGGCGTTCATGGCGGTCTTCGACGCCGGGTAGACCGGGCCGAATATCGAACGCCAGGGGAAGGCCGGGTCTGAGTTGGTGGTCAGGGACCCGACGCCGCTCGACACATTGACGATGCGGGCGCCCGGGGTCTCGCGCAGCAGCGGCAGCATGGCCTGATAGACGGCGAGGACGCCGAAGACATTGGTGTCCCACACCGCGCGCATCTCGGCGAGCGACACGTTGCTGGGGCGGGTGGCCTTCGCGTGGTCCTCGACCGACTGGCCCGGCCGGCTACTCGTATTCGAGATCGCCGCGTTCTGGATCAGCACGTCGAGGCGGCCAAACTCGGCGCGCGCACGTTGCGCCGCGGCGGTGATCGAAGCCGGGTCCGTCACGTCGAGCGCAAGCGCGTGAGCGCCGGCGCCGATTTGCCTGGCCGCGGTCTCGCCGCGTTCGAGGTTGCGCGATCCGACCAGCACGGTGAAGCCATGCGTCACCAGGTCCTTGGCGATCTGCAGCCCGATGCCCTGATTGGCGCCGGTGACGAGTGCGACGGGTTGGTCTTGCATGGTGGACTCCTTGAGGTTTGTTGAAAGTGGCGCTCGGCTCGGCTAGAAGTGGATACGGATCGCTGTTCCGGTTAATACGGATCATTGATCCGCTTTGCAAGGGAATTGTGTGATCGACTCGTCGCAAGCTCATAACGGCGGCGGTGAGCCCAAGGGCGGCGCCGATAGACCCGCGCGCGCCGACGCCCGGCGAAGCCTCGACGCCTTGCTCCAGGCGGCCAAGGCGGTGTTCTCGACCTCCGGCGTGGACGCGCCGGTGCGGGAAATCGCGGAAAGGGCTGGTGTCGGTCTCGCCACCCTCTACCGGCATTTCCCCCAACGCTCGGACCTGATCGCCGCGGTCTTCCGCAGGGAAATCGACGCCTGCGCGGACGCCGCGCCGGCTCTGGCGGCTGAACGCCCCCCGTTCGAAGCCCTGTCGAGCTGGATGCAGCGATACGCCGCCTTCGTCGCCACCAAGCGAGGCCTCGCCCAGGCCCTGCATTCGGGAGACCCGACGTTCGACAGCCTGCCGGGCTATTTCGATCAGCGCCTGCGGCCCGCTCTTCGCTCGCTTCTCGAATCGGCTGTCGCCGCCGGCGCGGTTCGCGCCGATGTGGACGCCGACGAGCTGCTGAGCGCGGTGGCGAGCCTGTGCATGTCGACCCACAACGGCGGCCCCGGCCGCGCCGAGCGCATGGTCGCCCTCCTCGTCGATGGACTCCGCCATGGCTCGAGCGCCTCGGCGTAGCCGTGCGCCATTGGCGAAAGCGGCAATCGCCCCGACCGTCGGACAGATCCGCGCGCGCCACAACGGATACCCAGCCGATGGGGCCTGCCCAGATGCGAGCCCTTCGCCTCCACCACTTCGGCGACCCCGGCCCGAATCAGGTGCGGCTACGTGTCTTTTGCGGAACTGGCCAAGGCGCCGCAGGTTCGATGATGCGGGAGGCAGCTATTCCGCGGGAATGGACCGGTCCAGAACCAGGCCGAGAGTTCGGCGGGATCGCAGATCGCGCGCCAGACGCGCTGGACAGGGTGGGGATACTCGCGGACATATTCGATGGCGAAGCGGTCCATGAACCGCGCGAGCGCCTGGTGGGTCATGGTCAGTCTCCCCGGTCCTTCGCCTGGTCGAGATAAGTCGCAAGCCTGTCGAAGCGAGCGCTCACCAGATCGATCTGGGCCTGCGTCTATTGGCGGACCTCTTGAAGTCGCGCCGGTTCCAGCCGATAGAACCTCGCTTCGCCGATCTTCGCCGGCATCGGCTCAGCCCAGCTTGGAGATGATCTCCTCGCCCATGATCCGCTGGGCGAGTTGGCCTTCAGGAACGCCAAAGTTGTTCACCAACTCGGTGACGGCTTGGTTGATCACGGTGATTTGGGCGCCCTCAGCACGAAGCCGCTCGTAGGTCAGCGTGTCGCCGAGTTCCGTCGTCGTGCCGCAGGCGTCGGCGACCACCAGCACCTCGTAGCCGAGCTTCAGCGCCGAGCGCGCGGCCCAGAACAGGCAGATGTCGGTGGTGAGCCCGGCCATGACCAGCTTCTTGCGGCCGAGGGCGGCGACGCCGTCGCGCAGCCTGGCGTCGTCCCAGCAGTCCAATTCGCCGCCGCGAGCGTAGCGGGCGGCGAAGGCGTCAGGCGCGAACTCGGCAATATCGGGAATGGTTGGGCCGACCTGCGGCTCCATGGTGGTGGTGAGCACAAGCGGCATGCCGTAGCCGACCGCCAGGCGCGCCAGCACGCGGCAGGCCGTAACCACTGTCGCCCGCGGCAGGCTCATTACCCAGCCAAGCGTGCCGGTCTGGTGATCGACCAACATGACGGTGGAGTCCTGGGTCGTGAAACGGTCGGGGCTAGGCATGGGTCGTCCTCCGCTGGCGGGCGGAATGAACACCACGGGATCGGTGCGGGAAAGCCGTCGCCGGCGAGAAGTAGCTTCTCGCCGGCGACGATCAGTAGCCCTGCGCCTCCAGGCGGCGGCGCGCGAATTCGAAGAAGGCGCGCGTTCGGTTCGGCAGGAGGCGGCCGGGCGTGAGGAAGTAGAAGATCGCGGGTTCCAGCCGCCAGGTCTCCAGCACGCGCTCAACTGGGCAATGGGCTCCGCCTTCCGCCGCCGTCAGCGGATTCAGCGCCGCGATGCCCAGCCCGTCGCCGCAGAGACGGCGTAACATGACGAGATTGTTGACCTGGACGCGACCTGGCATCGTCGCCTCGACCCGCTCGCCGTTTCGCTCGAACGTGGCGCGGCCACGCATATGCGGCAGCGGAAGGCAGGCGTGCCGTTCAAGCTCCGAGGGGTGCTCGGGTCGCCCGAAGCGCGCGATGTAGTCTGGAGAGGCGTAGAGATAGGCGGGAACGGTTGCAAACCGGCGTGAGGTCAGCGTCGAGTCTTTGAGAGGCCCGATGCGGATGGCCGCATCGAATCTTTCCGCGGCGACGTCCACCTGGCGCGGGGTGAGGTCGATGTCGAAAGCCACGACTGGATGAAGCCGCGCGAACTCGGCGATGAGCGGCGAGAGAAGGGTCGCGCCGAAGTCCGCGCTGGCGGAGAGGCGCAGCGTCCCCCGCGGCTCGCGGCCCGCCTCGGTCAAAACGGACACCGCATCGCTCAGCTCGCTCATGGGAAGGCGCAGCTTGTCGACGTAGGCGTCCCCCTCGGCTGTCAGCGCGAACCGGCGGGAGGTACGATCGACCAACTTCACGCCAAGCGTCGCCTCGAGCGCGGCAAGACGCCTGGACAGCCGAGCCACCGAGATCCCGCTTGCACGTGCGGCCGCTGACAGGCTGTCCGCCTCCGCGATCATCAAAAAGAGCGCAAGATCCGGAAGGCGGTTGATAAGGCTGGCGTCCATAGACCAACCAGATGGAGTATTGGGCGAATGTGCAAGCCTGCCGCGGCGACGGCAGCCTAAGGCGAGGCTCCGCCATGAGCGGACATTGGCACGTATCCCGCCCGCGCTCGGCTAACCTCCCCGGTCACCTTCTTGGTGTATTTGGTCACCGGAACGATCGCTCATCCAGGCGACGAATGCCTGCCCAAACGCTGTCATGGCCATCCGGGCCGCCAGAACCAGCCCGGTGGCCTTGAAAGCCCTCAACAGCAGCGGATAGATCCGTGCGCGCCACATCGAAGACCCGGATGACCGACCCTGCCCAGATGCGAGCCCTTTGCCTCTACCACTTCGGCGATCCCGGCGACGTCCTGCGCCTGGAGGACGTTCCGATTCTCGTCCCAGGCCCGAACCAGGTGCGGATACGCGTCCACGCCTGCGCGCTGAATCCGGCGGACAGGGCGATCTGTGCTGGCTTCTTCGGCGGCGCGGCGCCGCGCGGCACCGGGCTTGACGTCTCTGGCATAGTCGACGCCGTTGGGCGCGGGGGCCTCCAGCGTGGAGGTTGGCGACAGGGTATTCGGCCCACCCGACTTCATCACCGGCCACAGCGCCACAGCGCCGGGGCGGTGGAACACGCGGTTCTGATGGCGTGGGCGCGGGTTCCCGAAGGGCTGGGCCTCCTCGAAGCGTCGGTATTGCCCATGGCCGTCGAGACCGGCGTGCGCAGTCTCGATCTCCTCGGATTGACGTCCGGCCAGACCATCGTGATCAATGGCGGCGGCTCGATGATGGGCTTTGCCGCCCTGCAGATCGCCCTGATGCGCGGCGCCTGGGTGATCGCCACGGCTGGCGAAACCTTCGCGGGCGCTCTGCCTGATCTCGGCGCGAAGGTTACGCCCTACGGCGGGGGCATGGTCCAGCGGGTCCGGGAGATTGCAGGCGGCCCCGTCGACCTCGCCTTGCACGCTGCGCTCGCGGACGGGGTTCTACCCGATCTGATCGACATGGTCGGCGGCGATCCGCGGCGGGTGATGAGTATTTCCGATTTCGATGAGGGGCGGCTCGGGGTCCGCACCACCGGCCGCGAGCCGAACCTTGCGCCGCGCTACGACGCGCTGGCCGAATACGCTGATCTAGCGGCCCAGGGTCGCTTTACCTTGCCCATCGCGCGAATCTTCGCCCTTGAGGCCTGGCGTGAAGCGTTGGACCTGGCCTTCAGCAACCGAGCCTGCGGCAAGGTCGTGCTTCTGCCCGAAGAGGCGGATTCGGCCAGTTGAGGCAGCTAGGCGGCCGTTGCGCTAGAAATACTGTGCATTCAGCTCGGCTTGCTGGGCTGCGTGGAGCTCCTGGAGCGGAATTTCGCTCAATTTGGTTTTGATCGCGTACATCGGAATCTGCCAGCAGTCGTAGACGGTCGTAACGTCCTGCTGAACTGCGTCATCACCGACCAGCTTTGATTCAATCAGAGCGCCGATGGTCTCCTTAATCAGCGCGTCAGATTCCATCGCGTGTTCCGGCCCTGTGAACGGCTTTTCCGACCACGCGCGGTGGATGATATTGAGGCCGTCTGCGCCGAATGCCCCGAGCCTCTGCAGGGCTTTTGCGACTCGCAGCACCGACGGAAGGAAATCCCAGATCCTGTCAATCGCGAACCTCCGGGCTGGATCATTCCATTCGAAGCTGCCGTCGGAGTTGCGCGTGAGGTCAGAGTAGAGCCGCGCCTCGCGGTTGTAGAGGCGCGAGTTCGGCAAAATGTACTCGCCAGCATAGCCTTCGATGTAGTGGGAGGCGCGCTCGCGATCGACATAGGTCCGGAGTTCGTTGACGTCGGTCGGACGCCAGTTGCAGGCCGCCGCGTAAAT
>JANYFU010000084.1 GCA_025359665.1 Caulobacteraceae bacterium | reverse complement strand
TCTGGCACCAGGAGACCGCCCTTCCGGCTGGCCTCGATCTGATCGTCCTGCCAGGTGGGTTTTCCTATGGCGACTATCTGAGATGCGGGGCGATGGCCGCGCTGTCGCCGGTGATGACCGAGGTCAAGGCCGCCGCCGGCCGAGGGGTGGCGGTCGCCGGCATCTGCAATGGTTTCCAGATTCTGTGTGAGGCAGGGATGTTGCCGGGCGCTCTGCTGCGCAACGCGGCCCTGAAATACGTCTGCAAACTTGTAGATCTGGATATCGTCAACGGCCAGACCCGCTTTACCGCCGGCTTCGGCGCGCGTCGCGAGGCGACGCTGACGGTGGGCAACGGCGAGGGTAACTTCTTTGCCGACGATGCTTCGCTCGATCGTCTGGAGGGCGAGGGTCAGGTGGTGTTCCGCTATCGGAACAACCCCAACGGGTCGTCGCGCGGGATAGCCGGCATCGTCAACGCGGGCGGCAATGTGCTGGGACTGATGCCACACCCGGACCGGGCCTTCGAGCCGGCCCTGGGCTCAGGTGACGGCGCCCTTGTATTCCAGAGCGTGATGGCCAGCGCCTGAACTAAGGAGCCCCGCCAATCCAGCGAGGCCCCCTCGTCAAGGATGTTTTAGCGCGACGCGGTGCCGATCGGCTTCGGAGCGGCGGCGGCCAGGTTGCATTTGGCGAGGCCCTTTTCGTCCAGCGCCTTGAATTGCTTGTAGGCGGTGATCCGGCCGACCTGTTTGGCCACGTCCTTGCAGGCGTAGGCATCACTGGCGTCGTCGGGCGCGATCGCGGCGATGCAGGTCGAACCTTCGCAGTTGAACACCGCGTGAGCGGCGATGAACTTGAGGTGGCCGCTGACCGGGTTTTCCAGGGTGGCGGTGACCATGCCATCGGCAAAGGCGGAACCCGCCATGCCGAGCGCCATCACGGCGCAGACCGTCGCGAGGTTGAGTTTCATCTGAGTAGCCTTCCATTCAAGGGTGGAAATAGGTCGGTCCTGGTCGTTCAGACGAGAACTTGACAGTGATTAGATATCGGCGATAACTTATACGCAAGGACTTTCTGTCGCGTTGCAGCAATTTTTTGGGATTTTGCCGCGTCGCACAATTCTCGGGCCGATCACCGATGCCCGCGCCTCGGGGAGTGGCGTCGCGAGCGCCGGAACGCTAGAACCACCCGATGACCCAGCCCAGCACGGCCGGAGCCGAAGCCGCCCGCCTAAGCGGCCTTGCAGCCGATGAATACGCCCTGATTCTCAAGCGCCTGAACCGCGAGCCCAACGTCGTGGAGTTAGGGATTTTTTCGGTGATGTGGAGCGAGCATTGCTCGTACAAGTCCTCGCGTCGGCATCTGGCCAAGTTCCCCACCAGCGGCCCCAGGGTCATTCAAGGCCCGGGCGAAAACGCCGGCGTGGTGGACATCGGCGATGGCCAGGCCGTGGTGTTCAAGATGGAATCCCACAACCATCCCTCATTCATCGAACCCTATCAGGGCGCGGCCACCGGCGTCGGCGGCATCATGCGGGACGTGTTCACCATGGGCGCTCGTCCGGTCGCCCTGCTCAACGCGCTGAGATTCGGCGACCCGGCGCATCCTGGAACCCGGCGGCTGGTGGCGGGGGTGGTCGCCGGCATTGGCGGCTATGGCAATTGCGTTGGCGTGCCCACGGTGGCCGGCGAGACCAACTTCCACAGCGGCTATGACGGCAACATCCTGGTCAACGCCATGTGCGTCGGCCTGGCGGAAAGCGACAAGATCTTCTATTCCGCCGCCCCCGCCGCCGGCCTGCCGGTGGTCTACTTCGGCTCGAAAACCGGCCGCGACGGGATCCATGGCGCGACCATGGCGTCGGCCGAGTTCGACGCCAATTCGGACGCCAAGCGCCCGACGGTCCAGGTCGGCGATCCCTTCGCCGAGAAGCTGCTGATCGAGGCCACCTTGGAACTGATGGCCTCGGGCGCCGTAGCGGCGATCCAGGACATGGGGGCGGCCGGTTTGACGTCGTCATGCGTGGAAATGGCTGGCAAGGGCGCGGTGGGCGTCGAACTGGATCTCGATATGGTTCCGCAACGGGAAGCGGGCATGACCGCCTATGAGATGATGCTGTCGGAAAGCCAGGAGCGGATGCTCGCTATCCTCAAGCCGGGGCGGGAGGCTGATGGACAGCGGATTTTTGAGAAATGGGGCCTGGACGCGGCCACCATCGGCTGGACCACCGATACTGGCCACATCGTGCTACGCCACCGCGGCGAGGTGGTCTGCGACCTTCCCCTGGCGCCGCTGACCGAAGATGCGCCGAATTATGATCGGCCGTGGACCGACCCGCCTCGCCAGCCCCACCTGGACCCGGCCCACATTCCAGCCCCCACCGACTGGGAAAACGTCGTGCTGACGGTGATGGCCTGCCCGGACGTCGCCTCAAAACGCTGGCTCTGGGAGCAGTACGATCGGCACGTGATGGCCGACACGCTTGAAGACTCGGCCACCGGCGCCGACGCCGGGATCGTGCGCGTCCACGGATCGGCCAAGGCCTTGGCGATGACCAGCGATTGCACCCCACGCTATGTCGCGGCCGACCCCTATGAAGGCGGCAAGCAGGCCGTCGCCGAGGCCTGGCGGAATCTGACGGCCGTGGGCGCCCTGCCCATCGCGGTCACAGACAATCTCAACTTCGGCAACCCGGAAAAGCCGGAGATCATGGGCCAGATCGTTCGGGCCATCGAGGGCATGGCCGAGGCGTGCCGGACCCTCGACTTCCCAGTCGTGAGCGGCAACGTCAGCCTGTATAATGAGACCAACGGCGTCGCCATTCCGCCGACCCCTACGGTGGGCGCGGTGGGCCTGATCGAGGACTACGCGGCGCGGGCCGATTTTGCGTCCGCGAAGCCTGGAAACACCCTGGTGCTGCTCGGCGTCAGTCGCGGAGAGCTGGGCTCCAGTCTCTACCTTCGCGAGTGTCTTGGTCGTGAGGACGGCGCCCCACCGCCGGTCGATCTCTCCGTCGAACGGCGTAACGGCGATTTTGTCCGCGGCCTGATCAAGGCTGGCGTCATCAGGACGGTGCACGATCTGTCGGACGGTGGTCTCGTCGCGGCGGCGGCCGAAATGGCCCTGGCCTCCAATGTCGGGATCAATCTGGACGCCACCAGCGCCCTGCACGCCCACGCCTTCCTGTTCGGCGAGGATCAGGGCCGCTACCTGGTCGCCACGGACCGGCCGGACGAACTGGTGACCCTGGCCCATGTAGCCTCGGTGCCCGCGGCGCGGATCGGGCTGGCGGGCGGCGACAGTTTCGCCTCGGGGCCTCTGTTCTCGATTCCCCTCGACCGCCTTCGCGAAATCCATGAGGGCTGGATGCCAGCCTATATGGACCAGTTGTCCTGAATCGAAGAAAGACGTCGCCATGCCCATGCTCGCCGCCGACCTCGAAGCCGACCTGCGGGAAGCGTTTCCGGACGCCACGATCGAGATCGAGGATCTCGCCGGGGATGGCGACCACTACAAGGCGAAAATCGTCTCGACCGCCTTCAATGGGCTCAGCCGCGTCAGGCAGCACCAGCTGGTCTATGCCGCCCTGAAGGGTAAGATGGG
>JANYFU010000078.1 GCA_025359665.1 Caulobacteraceae bacterium | reverse complement strand
GACGTCGTCGGAAAAATCCCAGCACCAGAACCGCGCCCGGGCGATGAAGGTGCTCAAGGCCCGGCTCTACCAGGAGAAGCGCGACGCCCTCGACGCCCAGCGCTCCGAGGCCCGCAAGAGCCAGGTCGGGAGCGGCGACCGCTCCGAACGCATCCGCACCTACAACTTCCCGCAGGGCCGGGTCACCGACCACCGCATCAACTTGACCCTCTACAACCTGCCCAATCTAATTTCCGGGACAGCTCTGGACGACGTGATCAACCCGCTGATCGCCGAAGACCAGGCGGCGCGGCTGGCGAGTTTGGAGGAGAGTTTGGGGTAGTACGCCGACCAATCTCCCATTGCGTCGCCGTCGGGGGTGTCTGAAAGTATCGCTGACCAAGGAGGATACCGCGATCCTGGCGACGCCGCCTCCCAAACACAAAAGCAGGAGAGAAACGAATGACCGAAATTCTCGATCTGGCCGGCCGGGTGGCCTTGGTGACCGGGGCCGGCCAGGGGGTGGGGCGGCAGATCGCGCTGCATCTGGCGGCGCACAATGCCGGGGCCGTGGTGGTCAATGACTATGTGCTCAGCCGCGCCGAGGCGGTGGCCGAGGAGATTCGCGCCGAGGGCGGCAAGGCCCTGGCGCTGCAGGCCGACGTATCGGACCTGGCCAGCGTGAAGGATATGGTGGCCAGGGCGCGGGTCGAGCTGGGGCCGATCGGGGTGCTAGTCAACAACGCCGGCAACGCCGGGGCGACCCCCTCGGCCGAACTGGGCAAGCCGTTCTGGGAGACAGGACCGGAGGTCTGGCAGAGCTTCCTGGGCGTGAACCTGTTCGGGGTGATCAACTGCACCGCCGCGGTGATCCCCGGCATGATCGAGCGCCGGGCGCCCGGGCGGATCATCACCATCATCTCCGACGCCGGCCGTTGGGGAGACGCCAGCATGGAGATCTACGCCGCCGGCAAGGCCGGGGCGGCGGGCTTCATGCGCTCGGTGGCCCGCACCCTGGGCCGCCACGAGATCACCGCCAACTGCGTGGCCATCGCCCTGACCGACACCCCGGCGGTGCAGCGCACCCTGCAGGGCGATCAGGAGCGGCTGAAGCGCACGATGGAGAAATACATCATCCGCCGCCCGGGCCAGCCGACCGACATCGCCAATATGGTGCTGTTCCTGGCCTCCGACGCCAGCCCGTGGATCACCGGCCAGGTCTATCCGGTCAACGGCGGCTTCACCTTCGCGCTTTAGGCCGCGCGTGTCTGATTAAAGACGCCACACACTCATCCAGCCGACGACAGGGTCCGGATAGTCCGCTTCGAGCCGCTCGATATCCACGGGCGCGCCCGATGGCGGGATCAAGGTCGAACGCCGGTGGCGCAAGCCGGCGTCCGCCAGCAGAGCCGCGACATGCTCGCGCGTGTGTTTGTAGGTGTCGGCGACCACGTGGCCGCCCGCCACCGGCAGGCGCGTGTGTTGGTAGTGGTGCCGCGCATCGATGCTGGTCAGGATCGCCAGGCCGCCCGGGCCGAGCACGCGGACCGTCTCGGTGATCAAGGGTTCGAGCTCCGGCACGTGGGTCAAGACGCGGGTCGAGAGCACGATGTCGAAACTGCGGTCCGGGAATGGCAGGTCGCGCGCGTCGGCCTGGGCGATCGTCACCCCCGGCAGCCGGCACCGCGCCAATTGCAGCATTCCGCCGCTGACATCGACGCCCGCGCGCTCCAGGCAAAGATCGCCCAGGCGATCCAGGTACCAGCCGGTTCCGCAGCCGACGTCGATCAGACGCGGCCGGGCCGCCGCCCCCGTCCAGCTCTCCACGGCGCCGCGCAGGAACGGTGTTTCGGTGTCGTGCCAGAACGCCTGCCACTTCCAGGCGTCATAGAACGGCGCGGTCAGGTCATAGGCCGCCTCCGGCGACAGAATCGAAGTCCGCTGTTCGGCGGCCGCGGCCGCCGCCGCCCCAGTCACTTGTGTTTCTCAAGCTTATCCAGGCGTGCGTTCAGGGCGTCGATCTTGCGCGTCAGGGCCACGGCGTCGGTCGAGGCCGGCGCGCCGCTGATGGTCATCCGGTCTCGCAGCACACCCTCGGCCGCGGCGCGCGCGGCCGAGGGCACATCGGGAAACAGGTTGCCCTTGATCCACTCGGCGCCCGTCGTGGCCACCGTGAGCAAGGCCAGCGCCCCCGCCGCCCACAGGAATGAACCGCGAACCGCACCGGGGATATTGTCCTTGAATTTGGTCATCTCCTCGCCCTGGGCGGTCGCCAACGCCGCCCGCCCCTCGACCTTGGCCGCTTCGGTGGCGGACTTGATGTCGGCCATGGCCTTGGCGCGCGACTCCTCCAGGTCGGCCATCATGTCGCCGACCTGGAGGAAGCTCGTCGGCTGGTCGACGGCCAGCTGGCGCAGCTTGGCGTCATAGGCCTCGCGCGGCTCGGTATAGGTCATCGGATGCAGCAGGGTTCCGGTGAGTTTGACGAACACCATCTTGGCGATCACCGTCCGCGCGTCGATTACCACCTTTTCCTTGCCGAAATTGACGAACAGGCAGGCCAGGTCGCCAGCGTATCCCGGCTCGATCATGCTCATATTGACCAGCATCAGGCCCTTGCGCGACAGGCCGTTGGTCTGCCACCAGAACCCCACCAGATCCTTGGGCAAGGCGACGCGCTCGAGCGTACGGATCCAGATCATCTTGCCCGGATTGACCATCACCTCCTGGTCCTGGCCCGCTGGCGGAAACACCTTCTGGCGATCCTCGCTGCCGGCCAGAAAGGCGGCGCCGGAGACAAAGGAATATGAGCATTCACTGGCTCGGCCGATATCGCCGCCGACGATCAGCTGGCCATGGTGAATCCGGTCGCGAATCTCCTCGTCCGACAGCACCGACATCGCGGACTCCCTTGCTGGTCCCAGGCCGCCCCGGCGACGTAGGCCAAGCATAGCGTCGGTGTGGCGCGGCGCCCAGAAGCGCGACCCAACCGGCCGCCGTCACGGAGCCCTATCAAGCCCCGCCATTTCCTCGCAGGTGAAGACGCGGGACCGGGTCAGGAAGCGCACCTCCCGGCCGTTGTCGAGCGAGAACATGCCGCCGCGTCCGGGAGTGACGTCGATGATCAGCTGGGTATGGCGCCAAAGCTCGAACTGCGCCGCGCCGATATAGACCGGGGCGCCGCCGATCTGGCCGAGCTTGACGTCCCGATCGCCGACGATGAAATCCGATTGCGGATAGCACATCGGCGATGAACCGTCGCAGCAGCCTCCGGACTGGTGGAACAGGACCGGCCCATACTCGCTCTGGAGCGTGGCGATCAGGTCGAGCGCGGCGGGCGTGGCCGTGACCTGGGCCGTGGCGTGAGGGATAACGGAGTCGATCACGGCGCCCGTCATTTTTAGAAAAAGCCCAGCTTCGCTTCGCCGTAGCTGACCAGCATGTTCTTGGTCTGCTGATAGTGGTCGAGCATCATGCGGTGGTTTTCCCGGCCGATGCCCGATTGCTTGTAGCCGCCGAACGCCGCGTGGGCCGGATAGGCGTGGTAGCAGTTGACCCACACCCGGCCCGCCTGGATCGCCCGCCCGAACCGATAGCAGCGGTTGGCGTCACGGCTCCAGACCCCGGCGCCGAGGCCATAGAGAGTGTCGTTGGCGATCGAGAGCGCCTCGGCGTCGTCCTTGAACGTGGTCACCGACACCACCGGCCCGAAGATCTCCTCCTGGAAGACGCGCATGCGGTTGTGGCCTTTCAGCACCGTCGGCTTGACGTAGAAACCGCCGGCGAGATCGCCGGGAAGATCGTTGCGCGTCCCGCCGATCAGCACCTCGGCGCCCTCCTGCCGGCCGATGTCGAAATAGCTGAGGATCTTGTCGAGCTGTTCGGAGCTGGCCTGGGCGCCGATCATGGTCCCGGGATCCAGGGGATCGCCCTGGGTGATGGCTTCGACGCGCTTCAAAGCCCGTTCCATGAAGCGGTCATAGACGCGCTCATGAATCAGGGCGCGGCTGGGACAGGTGCAGACCTCGCCCTGGTTGAGGGCGAACATCACGAAGCCCTCGATGGCTTTGTCGAAAAAGGCGTCGTCCTGGGCGGCGACATCCTCGAAGAAGATGTTCGGCGACTTGCCGCCCAGCTCCAGGGTGACGGGAATCAGGTTCTGGCTGGCGTATTGCATGATCAGCCGTCCGGTGGTGGTCTCGCCGGTGAAGGCGATTTTGGCGATCCGTGGGCTGGAGGCCAGCGGTTTGCCGGCCTCCAGCCCGAAGCCGTTGACGATGTTGAGCACGCCGGGCGGTAGGATGCCCTCGATCAGCTCGGCCAGGACCAGGATCGAGGCCGGGGTCTGTTCGGCCGGCTTGAGCACCACGCAGTTGCCGGCCGCCAGGGCCGGCGCCAGCTTCCAAACCGCCATCAGCAGCGGGAAGTTCCAGGGGATGATCTGGCCGACCACGCCCAGCGGCTCGTGGAAGTGATAGGCGACGGTGTCGGCGTCGATCTGTGAGATGCCGCCCTCCTGGGCGCGGATGCAGCCGGCGAAATAGCGGAAGTGATCGATGGCCAGCGGCAGATCGGCGGCGGTCGTCTCGCGGATGGGCTTGCCGTTGTCCCAGGTCTCGGCGGCGGCCAGCAGAGCCAGATTGTCTTCCATGACCTGGGCGATGCGATTGAGCAGCACGGCGCGTTCGGCGACGCTGGTCGCGCCCCAGGCGTCCTTGGCGGCATGCGCGGCGTCAAGCGCCAGCTCGACATCGGCCGCGTCCGAGCGCGCCACTTCGCATAAAATCACCCCGTTCACCGGCGAGGGGTTTTCGAAATATCGGCCGGTGACGGGCGGGGTCCAGACGCCGCCAATGAAATTGCCGTACTTAGCCTTGAAAGGTGGCCGGGCGGTGCGCACGAATTCCGGTTTGGTCATGACAAACTCCCTGTCTGCGTTTCCGAGGCGCCGTTGGATCGGCTTTCCTGGTCCATAACTGTTCGCACTGGATAGTATAGCGAACTGGCGGAACGGCGACACTCTCCGATCGCCTTTTCGTCGGCGACGGGCGTGATGTCAGATTGATTCCCGCCCGTCGGAAGTCCCGGGTTGATCTGGACGCGACAAATGCGTCCCGGACTACAAACGGCGATCTATGGCGAAAAGTTCGTCAGCGATGACTGACTCCAACCTTCGTGAAGCTCATCGGCCGGCTCAGGGGCGCGGTCGGGGACGCTGGCCAGGAACGCATCGAGCTCATCCAGTGTATGGCCTTCGGCCCGGCGCCGGAAGAATTCGGCGGCTGTCTCGACCGCGCCGACCTTTTGAGCCACCGCGCTGGAAATCCACTGATTCAGGCTGACGCCATCTTCCTGGCCAAATCGGTCACTCTTCAAGAATCGATCATGTTATTCATCTTCAGCTTGCATAACTCACCAGCGATAGCCGTTTGAAATAGTATTTCATCATCTCTCGGACCGTTAGTCCGGCGCCGCGTCAGCCGAAGTTCGGCGGTGCTTGAAAGCCGCCGGCCACTGCCTCCAACGCAGCGGCGGTCGCGAGGGTTGCCGCATCCGCGCCCGGCGGACCGATGACCTGGACCCCAACCGGCAGCCCTTCGGGCGTCAGGCCAACCGGGATCACAGTCGCGGGCAGATCGCAAACGGTAGCCAGGGCGATCCAGTCGACCTGTTCGAGATAACGGATGCGGCGGCCGTCCGAGGTGGTCAGCCACCGGGTCGCCTGTGTGCCGGCGTGATCGTGGGTGAAGGCGGCGGTGGGCGTGACCGGCGCCAGAATAACGTCGCTGCGTTCGAAGACCGAAGTGAGGTCCGCCTTCATCCCGGCGCGCGCTTCGTTGGCGGCGAGCCACTCGTGGTGGCGCGCCGCGTAGCCGAGGACGCCGTGCGCCCAGGACAGGGGACCGGCGCCCAGGGCTTCGGCGATCTTTGCCGGTCCGCGAAGCAGGTCGAAAGCGCCGCGCGCCGCCGGTGACAGGCCGCCACTCAGGGCCGCGAGCAGCAATGTCATATAGGTCGAGAGCATCGGCATGGCCGGCAACGGCGAGGTGATGGACTCGACGGCAACGCCCTCGCTCCGCAGCCGGGCGGCGAAGCCGGCGACCGATGCGCGCACATCGGGGTCGATCGGGAACTTCGGCTCGTCGAGCCAAAGACCGATCCGCAGATCGCCTAACAGCGGCGTCGATGCCTGGGGCGTGCCGGCCAGGACCGTCATCAGGAGTTGCAGGTCGCGCACCGAGCGCGCCATGGGGCCAACGGCCAACAGGTCGTAGTCCGCGAGGTATCCCGGGGGCGCCGCGATGCCGCGCTGTGGGATCAGGCCCCAACTGGGCCGGTGGCAGGCGACGCCGCAGTAACCCGCCGGGATGCGAAGCGAGCCGCCGATGTCCGCGCCGATCTCCAGGGCGGTGAAGCCAGCGGCCAGGGCGGCGGCCGACCCGCCCGACGATCCGCCCGGCGTGCGCGCCGGGTTCCACGGGTTGCGCGTGACGCCGTAAAGCGCGTTGAAGGTCTGATAGTCGCTGGATCCGGCCGGCACATTGGTCTGCCCCCAGACGACGGCGCCCGCCGCGCGGACGAGCGCAACGGCCTCCGCGTCCCGAGCCGTCCTTCCGAGCAGCGACTTCATGCCCGTGCTCGCTGGAAGTCCATCGATGTCGAAGATGTCCTTCACCGTCATCGGCAGACCGGCAAGCGAGCCGAGCGCGACGCCGCAAGCCCTGGCCTCATCGATGGCGCGGGCGTCAGCCATGGCGCGCTCCACATCTCGCGCGACCACCGCGTTGATAGTGGGATCAAGGCGCTCAGTTCGCTTCATGGCGGCCAGGAGCAACTCAAACGCGCTGACCCGGCCCGTGCACAGCGCCGCAAGTTGGTCGGTGGCATCGCTCAAAAGGAAATTGTCCATCGGCATCTCCCCCTTTGACGGATCGCGCCTAACCACACGTTAGATAACAGTCGTTTTCCGAACGAGATACCGTTGCCCAAACTCTTGGATGTTGGCGAAAATTGTGTGAGTCATCTGCACAAACAAAGTTCATAACTGCTGGGAGATCCCTTCAGTGAAATAGAAAGCCTGATTGTAGCACCGCGCGAAGATGTCTGTGATCATTGTGACGACTCACCTGCGCATTGTGGATTGTAGTCTGATTGGAGCTGTCGGGCAGCTAGTACGAACCGTCACTGAGGCGCTGCATGTGGCGCACGATCTTGATAAGAGCCCGCGTTGCGGGCTGTGAGGCGATAACTTTCAGGTTGGGTCGGCTTTCCGTGCCGAGGCGATTGGGTGTAGACTCGGGGCATGTCAGTTGTGGAGCCTTCCATTTTTGATGATGTCGATGAGGCGGCGGAGGCTGCGGCTGACGCGCGCGCGGACGCTGATGTCGCCGCGGGGCGTTTGATCAGCCATGAAGCCGTGAGCCGGTGGCTCGACTCCTGGGGCACTAAAGACCCACTGCCTCGGCCAAAGTGCGGCGAGTAGTCTGGACTGACGAGTCCGTCGCCAATCTCGACCGAATCGCCGCTTACATTGACGCCTTCAATCCCACGGCCGCGCGCCGAATGGCCATCAGGCTCAGGTCGGCCGCCGAAAGCCTCTCCGAATACCCAGATCGGGGCAGAGAGGTCCGTCGCGGCGTTCGGGAACTCACTGTGATCTACCCATATCTGATCCGCTACCGAGTCGTCGGCGATACGGTGATCATTTTGCGTGTCCGCCATGGAGCACGGCGACCGGACTGAAGGTCGCCACGCTCCCGACCTTACCAAACATTCATAACACGGTAGCTTGCGTCGCACAGTAGCTGGTTATAGACAGGTGACCAGTTCGAAGGAGCGACACCCAGTGGCCGAAGCGGTTCAGGTTCAATTGAAAAAGGGGGTGCTGGAGCTTTGCGTTCTGGCGCTGCTCTCCCGAGGCGACGCCTATGGCTATGAGATCGCCAGCCGCCTGGCCCAGGGCATCGAGATGGGCGAGGGCACGGTCTATCCGCTGATGCGGCGGATGCAGGCCGATGGCCTGGTGGCCACCTATCTGGTCGAAAGCCCAGCCGGCCCCTCGCGCAAATACTACCGCCTGACCGATGTCGGCCGCGCGGCCTTCGAGACCCAGAAAACCGAATGGACCGCCTTTTCGGCGGCGGTGGACGCCATACTAGGAGGGGCGCAATGACCCGGCAGGATTTCATTTCACGGCTGCGCGCCGGCCTTCGCGGCCTGGCGCCCCCGGCGATCGAGGAGATCGTCGCCGACTACGAGACCCATTTCGCCGAAGCCCAGGCCGCCGGCCGGGGCGAGGTCGAGGTGGCCGCGGCCCTGGGCGATCCCGACCGCGTGGCGCGGGAATTGAGAGCCGAGGCCGGGCTGCGGCGCTGGGAGGCCGAGCGCAACCCGTCGGCCGCCGCAAACGCGGTGTGGGCGGTGCTGGGCCTGGGGGCGATCGACCTGCTGGTGCTGCTGCCGATCGTGCTGTGGATCGGCGGCACCCTGCTGGGCCTGTTCATCGCCGCCGGCGCCCTGGTGGTGGTCGGGGCGGTGATGATGGTGGCCGGGCCGGTTGTGGTGCACGGCGCGCCGGTGATGGCCCTGGTACTGGCCGGCCTTGGCCTGATCGCCGCCGCCACCAGCCTGGGCTGCATCGCCACCATCGTCTCGATCGGCTGCACCAACGGCCTGGTCTGGTATGGCCGCCTGCACATGCGCCTGTTGAAACCCGCGCTCGAACCGCAAGGAGCCGTCTGATGATCCGCACCCTCGCCACCATCGCCGGGATCAGCTTCATCCTGGCGGTGGCCTGCATGGCCGGCGCCTTCGCCATCGCCGGCGGTCCGTTTTCGATCGACGACGCCTGGCGGTTCCACCGCGAAACCCCGCCGATCGAAAGCACCTCTTTGCCGTCAGTGTCCCGGGCGACCGTGCAACACTCGGTTTAGCCACGCCGCCTGCCGGCCCAGGAACGCCCAGGTATCGGCGACGGCCTGGGCGGGGGAGAGGGTGAAGGCTTCGCCCAGGGTGTCGGCCATCACCGCGCCGCGCTGGCCCATCGGCGCCGGGCCGCCCACCGTGGTGTCCTGGGCGGTCTGATGCTCGATCTCGGCGTTGAGTTCCGCGCCCCAGAGGATCACCATCACGGTGAACCACACCCACAGCATGAAGCCGATCACCGCGCCCAGCGAGCCGTAGGTGGCGCCGAATTGGGTGAAGTTGTTCAGATAGGCGGTGAAGCCCATCGAGCCGACCATCCAGGCCAGGGCGGCGCCGGCCCCGCCGCAAACCACCCAGCGCCAGCGGGCCGCCCGGCGGCTGGGGCCCGTGCGATAGACCAGGGTGAAGCCCCCGGCGGCGAGCAGATAGATGGTCAGCCAGCGCAGCGGCGCGAACCATCCGGCGATCCGGTGCAGGCCGATCGCATGCAGGAACAGCGGCGCCGCAACGGTCAGCAGGGTCACCGCCACGAGCAGCATCAAGGTGCCCAGGGTAGCGCCATAGGTGATCAATGAACGCAGCAGATATGGCCGCTTTTCACGCTCGCCATAGGCGACGTTCAGGCCATCGAACAGCGCCTTCATCCCGGCGTTGGCGCTCCACACCGAGGCCAGCGCGCCGGTGATCAGGGCCGTGCCGAGGTCGGCGTGCTTTTGCGTGGCCAGGTGGACCATTTCCTGGCCGATCAGATCGACCACCTGCCTCGGGAACACCCGGGAGAGATCGTTCAGCTGCTGCTCAACCCCGCCCAGGTCCATGAACAAGCCATAGACAGACACGAACGCCGCCAGGGCCGGAAAGGCCGCCAGCAGGAGATAGAAGGTCACCCCGCCGGCGACCACGCCCAGTCGGTTGACTCCGGCCTGGTTCCAGGCCCGCCACAGAATGTCTTTCCAGCCGCGCGGCGGTATCGCCCAGGGCCAGCGCGCCGCCCGGCCGCGGTTCGGCTCGGCCGCGTCAGACGCCTCGGGAGTCGGCAAGGGCGTTGGCGATCAGGGCCTTGGTCTCCGCCAGCCCATAGATGGCGGCGAAGGAGCCGAAGCGTGGCCCCTGGCTCTGGCCGAGCAGCACTTCATAGAGGGCGGTGAACCAAGCGCGCAGGGGCTCGAAGCCGGCGTCCTTACCGGCCGCGTAGACCTCGTTCTGGATCCGCTCGGCGTCCTTGCAATCGGCCGGCAAGGCCTCCAGCCGGCCCAGGAGATCGGCGAAGGCGGCGCGCTCACGCTCGTCGGGCGCGCGGAACTTTTTGGCGGGGCGTACGAAGTCTTCGTAATAGTTGATGGCGTAGCCGACCAGCCGGTCGAGCAGCGGCTCGCTATCGGGCGTCGCGTCGGGATACAGCCGGTTGATGAAGCCCCAGAGAATAGCCTTGTCGGAGGCGTTGGCGGCCGACACCAGATTGAGCAGCAGGCTGAAACTGACCGGCGAGCCCTTGGCCGGGGGGTTGGCGGCGTGGATACTCCAGACCGGATTGTCCAGCGGGTTGACCGGCCGGCCATTGCCCTCGGCCGCCGTCGGCGCCGGGCGGTTGTAGGCGTCCAGCTGTTGAAGATACTCGTCGGTGGCCTTGGGAATGACGTCGAAATACAGACGCTTGGCCGAGCGGGGCGACTGGAACATGTAATAGGCCAGGCTCTCGGGCGCGCCATAGCGCAGCCATTCCTCCATGGTCAGGCCGTTGCCCTTGGACTTGGAAATCTTCTGGTTGGCTTCGTCCATGAACAGTTCAAACTGGAAACCCTCGGGCGGGGTTCCGCCCAGCACCTGACAAACGCGGTTGGAGACCCGCACCGAATCGACCAGGTCCTTGCCCGACATCTCGTAGTCGACCTCCAGGGCGGTCCAGCGCGCCGCCCAGTCGGGCCGCCATTGCAGCTTCAGCGCGCCGCCGGTGACGGGAATCTCGGTCAGTTCGCCGTCCTCGTCGGCGAACACGATCGTACCGCGATCGGGGTGGGTCTCCAGGGTGGGAGCCTGCAGCACCCGGCCGGTCTTGGGGCTGATCGGCAGGAACGGCGAATAGGTCGCCCGGCGCTCGGGTCCCAGGGTCGGCAGCATGATCGCCTGGATCTTGTCGAAGCGCTCCAAAACCCGGCGCAGCACCGCGTCGAACCGGCCCGACTTGTAGCAGTGGGTGGCCGAGAGGAACTCGTAATCGAAACCGAACCCGTCGAGGAACGCGCGCAGACGAGCGTTGTTGTGGGCGCCGAAGCTGTCGTGTTCGCCGAACGGGTCGCGGACGCTGGTGACCGGCTTGTCGCGGTCCTCCTCCAGCATGGCGCGATTGGGCACATTGTCGGGAATCTTGCGAAACCCGTCCATGTCGTCTGACACCACCAGCAGGCGGGTGGGCATGGCGTCCTCGGTCAGGGCGCGGAAGGCGGCGCGCACCATGGTCGGACGGGCCACCTCGCCGAAGGTGCCCAGGTGCGGCAGGCCGGACGCGCCATAGCCGCACTGGAACACCACCGGCCGGCCAAGGGCCGGAAAAGTGGCCACGGCCTCATCGATCTTGCCGGCGTTGATCAGCGTCGAGGCCAAGTCCCGCTCGTCGTCGCCGTCCAGCCGCACCCGCAACAGGCGCGCCAGGAGGTTCCGGGCCTGTTCAAAGGTCCAGGCGCGCGCCTCGCGGGCGAGAGGAGACAGGCCGTGCAGCATGGCCGCGCGGGGTAAGCCGAGCGGGCGCCGGGGTCAATGAGGCGAGGGTCGGTTCCTTGCGCGATCGCATGACCATTCCCAGGCTAAGAACGCCAAGAGTCATCAAAGCCCAGGCGTCCGGCTCGGGGACGGCCGACGCGGTCGCGATCATTCCGGAGACGACTTCGCCGGACCTTGCGATCTGCCGGGGTGTGATTTCGATATAGTAGTCGCCGTGGAAAGGGTTGAACGCAATCGACGGGCCGAAATCCAGGGTGGATTGCCCTAGGAACGTTCCTGCGCCGGGAGCACCCGAATACAGCTGATATTGCATGATCTGGTCCACGCCCGACGGAAAGCGCGTGGCGTGGGCAAAAATGGTGGTTACGGCATTTGACGAAAATGACGGCGTGAACCGAAAGTCATAGGTATTCTGTCTCACCAGCATTGTTGCTGGAATGGTAATGACGTTGGTTGTCGATATCAAATTACTGTTTAGACAATCGACGACTATCGTGGCCCCAGCCGCCGGTTGGCTGACGAATGAGAGTCCACAGAGAACGCCGAAAAACCCAATCCATCCAAAACCCCGGAATCTGTCATGGCGGGGCGTTTTCGACGGCGCGACCCGTTTCGAATTTATCGCTGCAATTTCCATGTCCGTGAATTCCCCGTAAAAATTCAACAACCCTCCCGCAGAGTAACAATTCAAAACGAGGAGCAAGGTTCCATGGCGTTGAACACTGGCGTGCAACGCTTCGGCATGGCCCAAATTCACGGTTGACAAAAAGCAAGATATATTGCATAATGCAATCTCAATCACGCCGAGGTTCGCATGCCCCTGTTGGACGACCCGAAAAGGGAAAAATTCGCGCAGTTGATCGTCGAGGGACTCTCGCCGATCCAGGCCGCCCGAGGAGCGAAGTATGTCGATGTCCACGGCCACCGCAGCCGAACGCGCCTTGCCAGCCCCGACGTCGCCACGCGCATATTTGAAATTCGACAAGAGGCCGCCAGGCGAGCGACGGATCTGGAGCCGATCATCAACGGCATGATCATGGCGGCCGGCGAGGCCGCCCGTCTGAAAACCGCCCCAGCCTTTACCGCCGCGCGGGGCTTGCTGGTGGAGGCGGCTCGTTTGAAGCGGGAGATGGCGGTCTCGCCGCCCGGCCCCTCCGCCATCGCCAAGCCGCCACCGCCGCGCGACATGACTGATGAGGAATGGCTGGCGGCGTTCCCGCCCCAAACCGCCGAGGACAAGCCCGCCAGTAATCAGCCATGAGCTGGGCGCCGCAGCCTGGCCCGCAGGCGTCCTTCGTGACAAGCCGCGTCTTCGAGGTCGTCTATGGCGGCGCCCGTGGCGGCGGCAAGACCGACGCGGCATTGGGCGACTTCCATCTGCACGCCGCGACACACGGCGCGGCGGCGCGAGGTCTGCTGGTGCGCCGTCAGCGGGTGGCGCTGGAGCCGACGATCAGCCGGGCCCGGCAGATTTTCGCGGCCGGCGGCGCGGTCTGGATACAGGGCAAGTCTCGGTTCGAATGGCCAAACGGCGCGGTGCTATATTTCCGCTATCTGGACAATGACGCCGACGCCGACCTCTATCAGGGCCACGACTACAGCCGGGTCTATGTCGAAGAGCTGACCCAGTTCCCCAATCCTGGGCCGGTGGACAAGTTGAAGGCCACGCTGCGCAGCGCGGCCGGCATCCACTGCGGCTTCCGCGCCACCTGCAATCCGGGCGGCCCCGGGCACAATTGGGTCAAGGCGCGCTATGTAGACCTGGGGCCGCGCAACATCGTCTCCGAACCGTTTCGCAACCCGTTCGACGGTTCGGTGGCGGTGCTCAAGCGGCTGTTCATCCCGGCGAAGCTGGCCGACAACCCCCGCCTGATGCGCAGCGATCCGGGCTATATTCCCCGTCTCCAACAGTCGGGTTCGGCCGAACTGGTGCGTGCCTGGCTGGAGGGTGACTGGAACGTCATCCAGGGCGCGTTCTTCGACAAATGGTCGAACCGCAACATCGTCGCGCCCTTCGCGATTCCCCGGGAATGGACGCGCATCCGGGCTTTCGACTGGGGCTACGCAGCGCCATTCAGCGTCGGCTGGTGGGCGGTGTGCGCCGACGACCGGCGCCTGCCCGGAGGCGTGGTGCTGCCGCGCGGCGCCCTGGTGCGCTATCGGGAATGGTACGGCTGCGGTGGTCGGCCGGGCGAAGGGCTGCGAATGGAGGCCGAAGCGGTGGCCAAGGGCATCCTGGAACGCGAGAACGGCGAGAAGTCGCCGGTATCGGTGGCCGACCCGTCGATCTTCAGCGAGGACGGCGGCCCCTCGATCGGCGAGCGGATGCGACGGTGTGGCGTACGGTTCCGCCCGGCCGACAACACCCGTGTCGGCAAGGCCGGAGCGATGAGCGGCTGGGACCAGATGCGCGCCCGCATCGCCGGCGACGAGACGGGGCCGATGCTGGTGGTGTTCGACACCTGCCGCGACTTCATCCGCACCGTGCCGGTGTTGCAGCATGACCGGATGCGGATGGAAGACCTCGACACCACCGCCGAGGACCACATCGCCGATGAGACCCGCTACGCCTGCTTGACCCGCGTGTTCGCCCCCCGCCCGACGGTGGCGACCCTGACCGCCAACCAGCTTTGGGAGCGCGAGTGGGGCCGTTCGCGGCACGACGACGGGCTGAACTGGAAGACGTTGTGAACGAGGGCGCGAGTGGGGTGGTTTTCGAAGACTTCCATGAGCCCATCGCCTGGTCCGATGACTACTCCGCGGTGGTGACGCAGAGATCCAACGCCTATTGCACGGTGAAGGAAACGTCGGGCGACCTCGTCTACCTGATGTACGAAATGCGCGGCTTCCCGGCTCTGCCGGGGGTGGCGATCGGCATCGACCTGAAACCCGGCGTCACCTACGCCGAAGCCAAGCAACTGGCGTGCCTGATCAACCTGCTGTCACCAGGATTGTTCTCGACGGTCTCCCGGACCTATCCGGTTTGCATATCATGAACCAATATGGCTCTGTTTCGGCCTATGGGCTGGCACTAAACACGAACCTTCCCCGGACGCCGGACATAATTGTCGAGGGTCCAAGCAATAGCGGTGGCTTGGTCGAGCGTGAGGGAATTCATGGGGGGCCATATGGCGGAAGGCCGAACCGGCGGGTAGATGCGCTGTGCGATTTCTTTCGAAGCATCCCCGAGTTCAAATTCCTCGATGGTCGAATGAGCGAAGAAGGCCAACAGCTTTCCCGCGCCGAACAGGACGGTCTGCACGTTTGCTTTTCGGGGAGCAGCGACCAAAATTTGTTCAGCAGTTAAAAGGCACGTGAATACGCGAACGACGCGAGAGCTTAGCGCGCCTAAATCAGAATGGAAAAGCCATATTCTCAAATTTTCTGGCATTTCTCTCATACTATGGAAAGCTAAAGCATCGTCTCTCGAAAATACGGTTCCATCACTTCCGTCAATTGGACGATTTTGATCAGTATGTTCATATAAAATCATCTTCAAGGTTAGCCATTCCGCAATAATTACCTGAGCGTTTTCGTCCAATGTAATCGAATTTCCAAGAACCATCGGCTCCAATATCGGCTTGGCGACCGATTCCATTATGCTCATCCACCCATTATTGCATTTTCTACATACATATTTTAGTTTTCGCGTTGTAGCGTGACCGTGATGGATTTTCGTGCCTTCGACCTTGGGGGTCGTATCTCCAATTCGACGCCACGTCTCTAGGCTCTTGTCGTGGGCAGTTTTCAGGAAATGCGTTCCCATCCAATCGGGCCAAAGGTGTTCTGGGCTGTTAGCGATGCGGTCGCAGAACAAGCAGATGCGCGGGGCCGTTTGGGGTATGGATGGCTTTCGTTTCGACATAGGCACCCCACTAAACAATCAGGCCGACCAGCACCGCGACGCTATGCTCGAAATGCAGAATCTATTGATACGCGGGTCAGGCTATCAGACCACCAAGGGCTTGATGGAAAACTGAAATCCCAGCGCCTTGACGACGGCCGCCATGATGGCGAGCGTCGGGTTGCCTCCCGAGGAAAAGGCTCGATAAAGCGTGTCCCGCGCGATGGCGGTTATGTTGCGGGCGCGGGCGACATCGCCGATGGCCGAGACGATGAAGGCGGGGTCACCATCGGCAAACGCCTCGTCAAGGTAGGCCGCAATACGATGGCTATCGATAAGAACCTCAGCGAGGTCGAGGGGTTCGGTTTCCGCCGTCATGCCGAAAGGCCTTTGCAAGTTCGTTCGTTGTGGCGTTGAGGCGCTGGTGAGACAAGTGGAAACGTCGGAAATGCGGTTCGAATCGGTCGAGGCGGCCTTTCATCGGAACCTGGACAGCGGCGAAGATCTCGGCGCGTCGTTCTGTGTGACGGTGGAGGGAGAAACCGTGGTCGACCTCTGGGGCGGCTGGCGGGACGCCGAGCGCACCCGGCCCTGGGCGGCGGACACCATCGTCAACGTGTTTTCGGTGACCAAGACCATGACCGCCCTGACGGCGCTGCTGCTCGCCGATCGCGGCGACCTGGACTTCGACGCGCCGGTGGCCCGCTACTGGCCGGAGTTCGCCGCCGAGGGCAAGGACCTGATCAAGGTCAGTCACCTGATGAGCCATTCGGCCGGTCTGCCGGAGTGGACCGCGCCGATCGACGCCGCCGATCTCTATGACTGGGACAAGGTGACAACCCTTTTGGCGCGGCAGGCGCCCCTGTGGGAGCCTGGAACCGAGATTGGCTACCATTCGATGACCCAGGGCTATCTGGTCGGCGAGGTGGTGCGGCGCATCACCGGACGCTCGATCGGGACGGTGTTCCGCCAGGAGATCGCCGAGCCCCTGGGCGCCGATTTCCAAATCGGCCTGCCCGCCTCGGAAGATGCGCGGGTCGCCGATCTCATCCCGCCGCCGCCCGGCGGGCCGGCGGTGATGATCGACGTGGCCGACACCCGCACCCGCGCCTGGCGGGGCGCGGAAAACCCCTCGGTCGGCGGGACGGGAAACGCCCGGTCGATCGCCCGGATCCACGCCATCCTGGCCAATGGCGGGATGACGCAGGGCAAGCGCTTCCTCTCCGAGGCTGGCTGCCGAAAAGCCCTCGAAGTCCAGGCGCAAGGCCGCGACCGCATTCTGGGAATGACGATGCGCTGGGGCCTGGGGTTCGCCGTCTCCGGCGGGGCGATGTCGTTCCCCAACCCGGGCACGATATTCTGGGGCGGCTATGGCGGCGCGCTGGCGATCATCGACATGGATGCGCGCACCACCATGGCCTACGCGATGAACAAGATGGGTTCGACGGCGACGGGAGACCTGCGAGGGCTGGGCCTGGCCATGGCCGCCTGGGAAGCGCTTGGCGTTATCTGACGGACGGCGCG